>JBMDYE010000432.1:0-10797 GCA_048595135.1 Planktothrix sp.
AATCTGCCTTAACTCAAGTTGATACAGCGTTAATGATGCTGAACCATGTTGATCCTGAATGCGTGGCTACCTTCAAAGATGCACTGCTGTCAAAATTTGACACGGAAGCGATCGCAATCCTCCCACAGTCACCCGACACCGATTTGGAACCGGAAACAACGGAACCGCCCATTGAACCCGAACCCTCTATTGGTGTTGACGTGACGGTTGCTGACGCGGAAACTGAAACCGATACCGATACTGAAACCGATACCACCACGTCTGAACCTAAATTTGCATCAGTCGGATCAGCAGGGTTCAACCCTTCGGAAGCGGATCTAGATACCCTTAAAGGATGGGTGCGAAGCTATCAAAGTGACTCGGAAACCCGTAAACAAGGCACATTAACTCGACGCTCAACCTGGGAACACGCAGCACGGGAAATTTTAGGTAATCTCTAGTTAACAGGAATAGGCTATCTGTCGCTCTATGACAGATAGCTACCGCCCCTCACACACCATCTGAAATGCCCGTCCGTAAACGTCGCTTTGAGGAGTCCGCCACACTAAGTCTGCATCTGCTACAGTATTAGACCGAACGATCCTCCCTTGAGAGTCCAAGCCTTCACTAGAACTGACGGCTTGGCTTTTGCTTTGGCATCTAGCGATGATTCGGGTTTTGATAGCAGATATCCCGTCGGTAGGCTTATCTAATTGGATTAAGAGTTCATACATCACAACCGACCCAAGAGAGTCAATGCGAGAATTTAACTTGACTATCCCAATATCATTTCTGCCTAGTTCAATCCATTGGGTCTGAGCAAGTACCCGACCTGAACAGGTTAGGACTAATAAACTAACTACGGGACAAATTAACCATCTGCTGTATAACATTTTCTAGCCTTGGTTCTACTTGTTTCTTGATTGATTCTCCTACCTTTTGATCTCCGTTGACGGTGATGGGGATATTGATTACAGGTGATATTGTCGTTTGTCCCATTCCTCCTTGTTGTAATGCCCGTGATAAGTCTTGGGTAATCGTGGGGCTAAGGGAAGGGGTTAAGGCAGGAGGAAGTTTTAGAGGTTCTCTGGACTGCTGTAAAGGAGTATCACCAGAAGTTAGCCTACCTGTTAGCTTGTAAATTTCACTCCCTACTCTTCCGGTTGCAGAGGAAAAATCAGATTCCCCTCTGAGCGATCGCATCCTCTCTTCCTGAGATATTGCAGTGGGTAAAGTTCGGGACTGGGTTAAGCCAGAATCTCTAAAGGATTGTTCAGCGGTGACAGAGGCGCGGCTGGTTAAGTTTCTAATATCGTTAGTCCCGAATGATGATCGAAGGATTTCTGATTGAAGATCTGCCCGTCGTTGCCGTTGCAATGCTTTATTGGCGGTGTTATTCACTAATTCAGTCTGAGCCGAACGGATCGCCCCTCTACCCTTAAAGTCCTGAGCTTCTTGTTGCAGTCTGAAGATTTCCTCCTGACTGGTTCGTTGTTGTTGGAGTAGGTCTAAATCCTGTTGCTGATAACCAACGTTTTCCCTTGCCAGTTCTGCCTCTAATCGCAACGCTTCTAATTGTTCAGGAGTGGATCTGGGGTCACGTTGAGCAACGGATAAAGCAGCATCCGCCCGTTTAGCATCCAACTTGGCTTGATTAAGAGCAGAGCGTTTAGCAATCTCCTCCCGCTCTAGCTCAATCCTCTTCATCTGTTGCTGCATCATCAAGGATTGTTCCTCAAACTTAACCTGCTCTAAAGCAGACCGCAGCTTAATTCCGGCAATCAGTTCAGCAAGTTGTTTCTTCTTAGCTTCCGAGCGCTCCCCCTGTACCAAGGCATCCAGTTCGCCCTGATAAAAACTGTTTGCTGCGTCAAATAGATTCCGTTGAGCGTCCTGCAACTCAGAGCGCATCTGCAAAGCCTTGGTTAGAGCGTCAAGCTTCTTCCCTTGCGTGTCTAGTTCGCTGTTCTGACGTTTGATACTGTTTTCATAGCGTTGAGTCTCACGGTTCAGTCCTGCCTCGTATTTCTTGATATTGGCATCAATCAAAGAGCCTTGAGCCTCCACCAATTCCAACTGAAGCTTGATCCGTTCATTAACATCTGTTTCCAGAGATAGTCGTTCCTGAATACTTCTAATTGATTGTTGGGCAACGGCAAGATCATATTCCTCTCGCAGCGACTTCCCTTGATTGAGTAAACGCTTGAGTCCAGTTAATTCAATGTTGTTAATTGCTTCTAAATCGGATAAGCGTTTATTCTTCTCAGCATCTCTAAGAGAACGAATTGCTTCTATCCGCTTCTGTTCAACCTCTAAAGATCCCTTGCGGTCAGTAGTGATTTTAGCCTCGGCTTCAATCAGTTCCAGATTATCCTTAGCTTGCTGAATTGCTAAATCATTTTGAGTGATTCTACCTGTAAGATAATCTCGACTGGCTTGGTTGAGATCTTGCAGGTTTTGAATCTCAATCTTGGCTAAAGATGAAGATTTTTCCGCGTCTCTAACGTCTTGAATTGCCTGCAATCGTTGTTGTTCAAGTTCTAATAAAGTGTTTTTATCTTTGGTGAATTTAATCTCGGTTTCAATTTGTTCTAAATTGTCTTTTGCTTTTTGAACTGCGATATCTTCTTTAAGAATTCGGTTGTCTAAATATTGATTAGTAAGCGCATTAAGTTCTTCTGTGTTAGCAGCCCTATTGTCTGATAAAGCAAGATTTTTTTCGGCTTCCTGAACAGCCTGAATCGCACTTAACCGCTCTTTTTCAAGATTAACTGTTTTTGCTTGATCCTTGGTTTTTGATAGCTCTAATTCAATTAATCCTAAGTTGTTTTTAGCTTGTTCAAGAGCGATCGCTTCTTTGCTAATCCGGTTGTCTAAATAATCCTGAGTGAGTTGATTAAGTTCTTTAGTATTAGCAATTTCAGTTTCCGCTACATTGAAAGCAATCCAGGCGGCTCGTTCTTCCCCAATAGCCCGCTCTAAATCAAGTCGGAGTTGAGATTGTTTATTAATATCCTTCTCTCGACTGAGTTGAGCTTGCAACTCTTGGACTCTATCTGTAGCACTGGTTGCATCCTGAAGCTCTCTAAGTGATTGACCGGAGTTAATTTGCTGTTGAATGGTCAACAGTTGGGCGTTATTTTGGCGAGTAATACCGGAAAGGATCGTCTCAGTTTGAGCATCCCAAGCAGCTTTTTCTGTCTTTAGTAAATCTAAGCTTTGCTGTAGAGTTTGCTGTCTGAGTTTGCGGATCTGAGCTTGTCGGTCTGCCTCTAGTCGTGGATCGGATAGAGGAGGCTGAGACTTGATAGCGTTAAGGGTGGCGACGGTTTTCTTGTACTCTGATTCAATAGTTTTAAGTTGATCTCGGACATTTTGTTCATCAATTAAAGTTTGATCGCCGCCTTCTGTATTAAAGGTTTTTTGACGTTCAACCTGTCGCTGCAATTCCGCTTCCTTGACCAAATCAATGGTTTTCTGGAGTTGTTTTTCTAAAAGGTCTAATTCTGCTGCGTATCCATCTTTAACTACTTTCTGACGTTGCGCTTGGAGTTTGCCAATCTCAGCATTAATCGCTTCACGTCCATCTTTGTCCCCTTCGGCTAGTTTAGCGAGGGAGTTTTGTTGTTGCCGAATTTGCTCGTCAAGGGATTGAAGTTGAAGTTGAGTGCGTTGAGTGTTAAATTGTTCCTCTGTTCCTAGTCCTTGCGCTAAATATCCCTCAAGAATTGATTGCTGTTCCTCAAAGTTTTTAATCCGTTCTGCCTTCTGCCTGTCGTCTTCTTCCTCCTGTGCTTTGGTAATGTCCGCTTGAATTTTCTTGATTTCTTCCCCTGCTTTTCGCGCCGCTTCAATGTTACCAAAGGATTCCTGCTCAGACTGGATTCGCTGTTGGGCTTTCTTCCGTTCTTCTAGTTCTTTGATAGTTAAATCAGTAATCTGTTTCTCGGACTCTCTCTGCCCAATTAACCCTTCCGCTCTGATGGCTTCTGCCTCGGCTTTTTGTCTTCCGATGATATCAAGTTGTTTTTGACTTTCTGCCTCAATAATTTTAGTAATCGTTTCCTGAGCTTGTCGCTGTATCTCCTGATCTAATCGAGTATCTTTGCCCAGTTGTTGCAGCTTGGAAATAACATCTTTGTCAACGGTTTGACCCATCTCCAAGAGTGCCATATTAAGATCAATTACTTCCTGAGCTTTAGTTTTGAAAATTTCAGGATCTCCCGATGGCTTAAGGATTGCTGTCATTGCCTGATCGGCTTTTTTCTTCAGTTGCTCTAAGGTACTACCCAGAATAGGTAGATCTTTAGGCATGATTTTGATATCAGATGAAAACTGATTTAATGAAGTTTTTAAGCGTTCTAGTTCACCAATTTGCGCTCTAATATTTTCCTTGTTTGCATCCCCTTTAACGGTTTTTTCTTGTTCCTTGAGAGCTTTAATTTGATCTTCAATTAAGCCAACTCTAAGGACGGCTTGCTGTTGCAGTTGCTTGTTTTTCTTGTATTCTTCATCGGTCAAGCGAATTCCTAATTTTTCTGATTCCTGTTGTTTTTTGCGGGCAGCCGATAACTGTTGGATTGAATCAAGTGCTAAGTTGCCAAATTCATCAGTTCTACTGGCAAGTTCCTGGGTGGCTTCGTTAGAGTCTGCCAGAGCTTGACTGTAGAGAATAAGCCCCACGCCTCCGACTACCGCAGCAACCGCAGTCAGAGGAGCAAGAAGGGCAGCAGCAGAAACAGCGACGGTCTGCAATGCAGTAGCGAGTCCGCCAAGGGTTAGGGTTCCGGCTCCGGCGGCGGCTGATATACCTGACAACGCGGTTGCTGCACTTCCAGCACTTGCCGCCATCCCCGAAAATCCAACCGCACCGAGTACGGTTGATAAAGTAGTAAAACCCGTTGTTAGGCTGGCTACAGTTCCAGCAAGTTGAAGCTTAACAAAACTTAGAACGGCTGGAATCAGTTGTGCGCGAAAGGCGATCGCAAGTCCAGTAACAACGGTTGTAGCGGTAATCAAGGCGGACTGCCAAGAACCGATCAGGATGTTAACAACTTCTCCTAGCCCCCCTGCAATTCCTCCCAGGACTTCCATTAAGCCTTGGTTTTTGAGGATAAATTCATCAATCACCTTAAAAGCAGCAAACGCCACCACTGCAACCCCAATAGTCTTAAGGGTTTTGGAAAGCATGGCGGTAGATGCGGTGATCAGGTTAACAACTCCTGGGATCTGTTGAAGGTTGACAAACAGGCGACTGATTCCAGTGGCACTCAGAAGCGAGGCTCCCCCCAGGTTGGTCATCGCTCCCACTAATGCTCCGGCGTTGGCAGTGATCAAAGGTAAAATTTGAGATACACCAGGAAGCATGACGTTTCCAAGTACGCCAAAAGCAGAAGTAAGAACCCCAACCCCAAAGGATAACGCTTTAGCTTGTAAGGCAATGACGAGGAAACCACTGGCAACAGGAGCGATCGCTCCTGACAAAGCAGAGAATAGATTTAGAGCGGGACGGAGAAGGGAAAGGGTAAAATTCAGTCCTGTGTTTAAGGCTTCAACAGTGTTAGCGAGGGATGTGGCAAGAAACAAGGGGATGTCTTTAAAAACCGTTGCAGCATCCCCAAATACAGTTTTAATAATGTCTTGAAATGCAAGTCCGGCTCTGAGGAGTTCATCGGTTACTTTACTTGCTTCGGCAACAATATTGTCAACGTTAGCACTGAGGAAGTTGTAAACCTCTGTTAAACCTTGAACCAGTGGTGCGAGTAGTTTTTCTCCTGATTTTTGACCGATAATATCAAAGACTTCTTGGATGTTACTGGTTACTCCTTCAAAACTTTGAGAGGCAAGCTTATTTCCTTCTCTAAACGGCTTTAAACGGTTGGTTAATTCAGTAACTAAAGTTCCTTGAGATTTCCATTTGTTCACCATGTCATTGTTGATATTCAATGACTTGGCTAAGACCGAGTTGGTGTCAATGGTTCCCTGGAAAATAGATTGGATTTCCTGCTGACTTTGGGCGAGGGGGACTTGTAGGGTTCCAAGGGCGGCAGCAAAAGACAAGGTTAGTCCCCTTGCATCGGTTAAGGTTGCTCCGATGGGGGTAATTCCTCCGGCGACCTGCTGGAATACGGGAACTAATTCCTTAGAAGTTACCCCAACCAAGTCCAGAGATTCAATTTTTAATTGTCGAATCTGATCATTCAGGGGTTGATTGAGGGATAGAATTGCCTCTCTAGCGTCCTTGAGTTCAAAGCCATTACTGATAATTTTGCTTGTTCCTACCAATGTGGCGGCGGTAGAAAGCAGTTGCCCTTGTAACTCAATAGTCTGTCCGATTAAAAGCTGAAAGGGGCCGTTAGAAACCAATCCTTGAAGAGTGGACAACCCCTGTCCAAAAAAGCCAATCACGGAGGTAGTTTCAACGATTGCTCCGGTGATTCCTCCGAAGGATTCTTGGAATAATTCAAAAATTTGCAGGGGTTGGCGGAGTCCGAGTAAACTTCCTCCCAATTCCCCAACGGCATCTCCCAATGATTGAATAACGTCCGAAGCGTCATCAACTGCACTGATTGTAATTTCAATTCCACCAAGAGAAGCCATATTAATTCCTTCAGCCAGCTTAATTACCAATCTTCGGGGCCATCAGAAACAAAGCGTTTTAAACGCTCTTTTCTTTCTTTGCTAATTTCTTTTTTCTGTGGTTGTTTTTTTGCTTGATCTAAATTAGTTTTATTGTCAGTTTCCATACTTTCATATCTCCTCAGTTTCTATTATAATTTTACCATTTTCTTTGCGATAGCTTTTAACTTTAAGTTTAGTGCTTTTAGGTACAATAACTTCAGACTCTTTTTTTTCAACTGTGCTTAACCCCTCAATAGATACTCCCGACTTGTTTTCAAGCAGCTTAATGAGAACAGGCTGCCCCCTGCCAGAATAAGTAAAATCCTCGGCAACTTTTGAATCAGAACTCCAAGACTCATGGCAGCCAAGGTTATTTAAGATTCCGTCTCCATTTGTACCTTTTATCCACTCCATTACTTGCTTCTCCGAATTAAAATTTATTCCTCTATAAATCTCGCCTTTATACGGGGTTGAATTTTTTATATAATTATCAATCAGATCCGCATCTTCATTGTATCTTCCTTTTTTTTGATCTTCTCTGATTTGTCTATAGCCTGCTTCGCTCCAGTAAGAAATAGACTCAATAGTTTTCTGTGCCTCTTCCATTGTTATACTGTTTCCTTTTTTAGTCATCATATCAAAATACTCCTGAGCGTTTTTAGGTGTACCCTCATGAGTACCATCTCCTATTTTTTTGTCAAGAATAGATTCTTCTTTTGTTTTACGTGTAGGCACTGAAGTAGATGACTTTTTGGTTTGTTTTGACTTTTCTTTACCACTTTCTTTTTTATTGTTTGCTTTTGATTTTTTAGGATAAGCTTTTGCCTTTTCTGTAGCCTGTTTAACTACTTCTTTTTCATTGGGTGTTTTAGGTTGTTTTCTGCAATTCTTTTTAACGCTAATACAACCATCTCCACAGCTATACGAAACATTTGGCTTGCAAGTCGGTTTTTTTCTTCCTGTTACTGCATCAACTCGGAACGAGTATCCAGCAGAAAACTGTTCCCACACCTGAACATCAAATTCTAGACTATCCATCCGATTTGGACTGAAAGGTTTAAAGTTCACAAAATCTTTATTGAGTTCAAAGCTAAATACTCTCGGTTTATTCGCATCCTTGAACCGTCCTGAAATATTCCCATTATCATCTACTTCAAAATCTAAAATAATGACCGGACTATTATAAGCAAATGACCGAGACAAGACTTGACTAATCAATAGCTTCATTTGTACCTCGGTGGGGGGTGTCTCGGTACGAAGTTGGATAGACATAAGCTTACATTCTCTCTAGGCTTGAGATTTCTGTCGTTAATTCCTCCAGTTGTTTTTTAAGAATAGCAAGCTTGGGAGACTCGTTATTAACAATCGGGATAGGTTCTGCTGTATCTTTAACTTGGATTCCGCCTATCATTAAATTCAAGTGTTGAGATTGAAACCGCTTTGTTATTTGTTCTGCGGTTGTTTTAAATTGTTGAATTTTCTGTTGAATCTCGTCCTTACCTAATAAAGCTTTGTCGCTTTGGGATAAATTTTCAACCGCTTTAATCCGTCGTTCTAAAACTGCTACGGTTAATTTAGAAACAAAGTCCACAATCTGATAACTATCAAACAAAGGAAGGAGATAACCATTATTGGTGAAAAAATACTGATCTGGAATGGTTGGGCAAACTGCCTTGATTACTGTTGCGATTTTATCTAACGATTCTCGACTCTTAAATTCATCCACTGACGCTTGCATTGCCCACCCAAGCAATAAGTCGGTAGGGTTTTCTAATGGGTATTGGTTGCCGTTTAGTTCAAAGTTCATAACTAAATCCTTTAATAAAAATTGAAAGCATTCTGTTGTTACCGAGTAATATCTCCCATTACATAAAACTTGGCTTGCTCCCGTCTAAAATAGGTTTCGACTTCGGGCGAATTGAGATGAATTGATCGAGTTAGTTGAACATCAAAAACCAATCCAACTTTACCGGAATCCCCTACATCAACGGAACTGGTTAGGTTTTTATCAATAACAAGATAAGCATCTATTTGGGACAGATTAGAAGTTGGTAAAACGGTAATTCCAGTTCCAGTGGTAGCACTCGGAGTGGCTGCACTTCCTGTATAAGTGATAACAGGTACAGCATCATCCCAACAATATTTAGCAGTAAATGTTAGAGATGCGTTGGTGAGTTCAGTGTCCTTGATTTTCAGCATCCACCACCACTCATCCCCTGTAATCTCAGTGCAACCATGCACATCCTGACGATTCTTGACTCGCTGTAGCGTTGCCCTCCCCCGTAATGATGATCCGCAGTTCATAATTTCTCCTAGTATTTAGTAATAGTAAATAACCCCGTTTCCCCTCGTTCCTTTTTGGGTGCGATTCGGTACTCTTCTCCAAACCCTCGATGACTCATTCGGCATTCATAAATAACCGTTGAAATTGCTTCAAATTGAGCCGTGTCCGCAGGTTCTAACACGATTTGAGCGATTAGTTCTTGCAAGGTTCCTGATGGGGTGGCTTTGTTGTTAATGCCAACTAATCGGATGCCTCCAGGACTACCAGAGGATGACTTATAAATGACCGGAATTGCGTCACTAGCAGTCCGAACAAAGAACTCAATCAGATAGGTGTCTAACCGAGAACCGAGAACCTGTAACTGAAGGATTGTCGTGACTCCCGCCTCAATCGTGCAACCATCCAAGAGGGTTTCGGCATCCTCAGAGGTCATGTACTTGAGGACGGCGATCTCGGCATCGGGAGGGGCTGTAAAGAGCGATCGCAATAACCGCTCAATCTCAAGATAATATTGACCTTCTGCCTGTCCTTCTCCAATGACTTTATCAACAGTTGGAATAACAGATAATTGAACATCTGCAACGGACTCCCCTTCCAATGCTTTTGTTACGGCAGGAATAATGGACATCTCAGGAGATTGAGGTTCTGAATTTAAGTCTACAAAAGCCAAATCAATTGCAGGATTAACAAATAGTCCAACCTGATTAAATACCTCAGAAATTGCCGTTACAGCAACATCTTTTGTGGGGGATAAAGTCAAGTTTAAATTTGTTTCGGAGTCAAGAAAAAACCCTTTATCAACCGTAACACCTGACAGAGAAAGCGATAAGGCGGGATCTGCTGTTAATTCAATTCCTTTATCGTAGGAAATAGAAGTTAAATTTAAGGCATTTCCCCAGTCAATATCCGCCGTTGCTGTAATACTATATTCTTCTTCTGCCATGATTAACCTCGAATAACCACAGAACCAACAGGAAGACGAGCGTTATCATTTGTTTTTAAACTAATTTGATTAGTTAGCAACCCTCTGAGCCAAGGGGTTCCAGCTACAGATAATTCAGCAGATTTAATGGATTCAATATCTTGTTCTGTTGTCCAAAGTCGGGTATGGTCAAATTCAATTTTATTACTGATAGTTCTGCCGGACGGGGCATTCATCTCAACGGTACTAGCAGCAACAGTAACAGGAGAATACCCCGCACCGGACAATTTACCGATTATTCCGGTGGTAGTTGGGTCAAGCGTTCCAAAGTCAAGCTGGAAGGAACTCAGTGCCGGAATGTTTGTCCCTTGGAATACTCCTAAAATCAATTGACAGAAGGCATCGGATACATATTGCTGAACATTAGGAATCCGAATCTTAAGGGCTTGAGGCATCAACTTAAATCGCTGTGTCGGGTCAATAATTCGCCCAGAGCCAATATGACCGAATACCAGAATGTTAGAACCGCTCTTGATCTGCCAACCTTGAATTGACGGCCAAGATGAGTCAGTGGCAGCAGGGAATAATTTTAAGTTTTTGTTGGCTAAAGTACGAGCGCCTAAAAATTCCCATTCACTCGGAACCGCATCAATTGTTAACGGGAGATATCCTGGGGCGGTTCCTGCGGTCAAGACGGTTGCGGCTCCAGTTTCATCAGGAATCGTTGAGGTGAGTTCAAGGGATAAGCTATCGGGAGCCGTTGCACCCATTCCCTGAAATTGAGGGAATACATAGGTTTGTAAAAAGTATTGTGTAAAACCTGTCGCCATAAAGACTCCTATAAATAAAAATTACGTTCGCTAATTCGTTCAATCAAAACCGCATCCCAAGTTAAGGTGTTCTCGGTTAGGGATACTAAGTTACAAAGCACACCCCCGACTGGAGTATCTAACCGCATCCGTCCCCCCCCTCGGTCCTCACTCGCCGCGCC
>JBMDYE010000433.1:0-7682 GCA_048595135.1 Planktothrix sp.
GTAAATCCCCTATTGCGTCCAAAACTGTAGGACAGGGAGGAAGATTAGTCATTTTTTTAGCAATTTTAGCGTTAACTTTTGGAGGTCGAGTTCTAAATTGAGGATAATCGGGTAACGGTAAATCCTCCCGACAGCCTAAAAGAAACAGACGAGACCTGTCTTGTGGAACGCCATAATAGGAAGCATTTAAAACTTGATAAGGTTCTGCTACTTTATAACCGTTGTTTTGCAGCTTATCAATAACTTCAGCAATAAATTGACGATGTTTACCAACGGTTAACCCTGGAACATTTTCTAAAACGAAATATTTCGGCTGTAATTCCGTAACTAACCGGATAAAATGAAACATTAATGAATTTCTCGGATCATCAAAGGCTCGTTTCCCAATTAACGAAAACCCCTGACATGGTGGCCCCCCAAAGACAACATCAATCTCTCGATGACCAATCTTAGAATAATTTCTAATTTCTAACCCCGAAACGGTTTCTACATTACGACATAAAATCGAAACAAAAGGGAAATTATATTCATGGGTTGCACAATGGATGGGATCAAGTTCTGCTGCGGCTAAAACATCAAATCCCGCCTGTTCAAAACCGAGGGTCATTCCTCCCGCACCTGCAAATAAATCGACAGCAATGGGTCGTTGTTGAATCTGCACAGTTAATCGTTATTGTTCAAAACTGATCATTTTTATTATATTGTAGGATGGGCTATGCCCATCACAACCTTGATATATATTAATTAAAATTGACAATTGAAAATTTAATTATCCTTGGGTAGATATCAATAATAATTCATGATGGGCATAGGCCATCCTACCAGGAACGTAGACATCAATAATAATTCATGATGGGCATAGCCCATCCTACAAGGGATTAATTTGGGGGATCAAAGGGGGTTATTTTTCCTCCTAATGCTTCAACAATAGTTTCGGTATTTTTGACTAACATTTTAATATAACTATCCGCCTCACTTCCTAAACCACCAATGGAATCAGAATATAATTGTTGAGGTGCTAATTTAACTTGAGCTTCTTCTGCTACTGTTTTAATTAATTGAGGATTAATAGTTGTTTCTGCAAAAATAGCAGGAACTCCTGTATTTTTAATGGCATTGGCTAAGGTTTTAACGGTTTTTGCGCTGGGTTGTTCTTCGGTACTAATGCCAATTAAGGTTCCAATCACTTCTAAATTATACGCTTTTGCATAATATTGAAACGCATCATGAGTTGTTACCAGTTTCCGACGTTCGGGAGGAATGGTATTAATTTGTTGTTTAATCCAACTATCAACTTGATTTAACTCTTGGGTTAGCTGTTCTGCATTTTTCTTAAAAACCTCTTGATCTTCCGGTGATAAAGTAATTAATTCATCTCTAATTTTATTCACCATTAAAATTGCATTATCCGCATTTCCCCACACATGGGGGTCAGGTTGTTTTTGACCTTGGTAGTTAAAATCTAAGGGTTTAACGACTTCTCCTACGGCGACTTTTTTCGCTGAATTCCCAGAGGCTTTAATTAATTTAATTAATCCCGGTTCTAAATTATAACCATTATAAAAAATTAAATCGGCTTTTTCTAAGGCAATATTATCTTGCGGAACAGGTTCATAAACATGGGGATCTGCACCGGGTTCTAATAATCCTGTATGCTCGATTTCTTCCCCGCCAATTTGTTCGGTTAAATCGGCAATAATGGTACTGGTGGAAACAACGTTAGGCTTATCTGCTTCTGAAGAATTACTAACTGAATTTTGAGTACAACTACTTAATCCGGTCAAAATTATTCCCCAAAAAATAGCCCAAACCTTGAGTAATTGGGGCTTTTTAAGCGTTGTTTGAGTGATCATCTGAGAGCTTTTCATAATTTTTTCATTAATTATTTCATAATTCTTTCACTTTTGCAGTAAACTAAACACATATCCCCCTAAAATTCCCTCTCAGTCAGGATGTCAAGGGGGGATTAACCTGAATACACTACTCACCAGGGACTTAGAAACCCAGTTTCTGTGTAACCAATTTGACCCCATGAGGAAACGACCATGAACAGGCTGCCATTTTCCCAAACATCTCATCAATTTTTGACGGTGCATCATCTGACTGTCCACTATCGGGGGGTGGAAGCGTTGCGGGATATTAGCTTGAACGTTCAGCCGGGACGTCTAACGGGGATTATTGGCCCGAATGGGGCGGGAAAAAGTACCTTAATGAAGGCGATGTTAGGGTTGGTTCCTGTGGTGTCGGGTTCGGTGATGTATGAAGGGAAACTGCTGAGTCAGCAGCGCCAACGGGTGGCTTATGTGCCGCAGCGATCGCAAATTGACTGGACATATCCGGCGACGGTTTGGGACGTTGTGATGATGGGAAGAGTCCGCAAAACCGGGTGGTTACGACCGTTTTCGCCTGTGAGTCGTCGAGTGGCGGCGGAAGCGTTAGACCGGGTGGGAATGAGTGCTTATAAAAAACGTCCCATTGGTCAATTGTCGGGGGGTCAACAACAGCGTGTATTCTTAGCAAGATCTTTAGCGCAGGAAGCAGAAATTTTTTGTTTTGATGAACCGTTTGTGGGGATTGATCAGAAAACAGAAGCGGTGATTTTTAGTTTATTTAGAGAGTTAGCTGCTTCAGGAAAAATTGTATTAGTCATTAATCATGATTTAGGCTCATCAATTGTTAATTTTGATGATTTAATTTTACTGAATCAAGAATTAATTGCTGCTGGAACCCGTCAACAGGTTTTAAAAGAAGATTATTTGAATCAAGCTTACGGAGGTCGGGTGTTTTTCCATTCTGATAAAGTCGCCTCGTAGGGGCGGGGTTTCCCCGCCCTGATCGCTATCGGTTGTCGATAAAAATCTAATGACGCAACCCACCCAGACAAGTGTGGGATTTATAATATTAAATTTAGTTTATTGATGGATTGTTTCAGGGTAAATAGTGCTATTTTGGGCGGGAGAACCCCGCCCATACAAGGAATGGAGAAAGGAATGTTAGATTTATTAATTGAACCGTTGCAATATGGGTTTATGCAGCGATCGCTCATTATTGCGATTTTAGTCGGAATAATTTGTGCGGTGGTGGGGAGTTATTTAATGGTACAACGATTAGCGTTATTAGGAGATGCCATTAGTCATTCGGTGTTACCGGGGTTAGCGATCGCTTTTATCCTCAATGCGAATATTTTTATCGGGGCGTTTATTGCTGGAATTATTAGTACCCTTTTGATTAATGTCATTAGAACCTATTCTCGCATTAAAGAAGATGCAGCAATGGGAATTGTGTTTTCTGCTTTTTTTGCTTTAGGTGTAACGTTAATTACATTAGTTCAAAAAGATAATAAAATTGACCTGAATCATTTTCTATTTGGTAATATTTTAGGGGTAACAATAGAAGATGTTCGAGATACATTTATTATTGCAATTATTATTTTAACGGTTGTCGTTTTAATTTATAAGGAACTGTTATTTTATACCTTTGATCCCTTGGGTGCAGAAGCCGCTGGTTTACCCGTGAATAAGCTGAATTTAGGGTTAATGGCATTAATTGCTTTAACCATTGTGGCGAGTTTAAAAGCGGTTGGAGTGATTTTAGTCTTATCGTTGTTAATTACTCCGGCGGCGACGGCTTATTTATTAGTGGAACAATTGCATAAAGTAATGTTCTTAGGAGTCGGAATTGGCATATTTTCCAGTATTAGCGGAATGTATTTGAGTTATTTCTATAATTTACCTTCTGGCCCTGCTATTGTATTAGTTACTTTTGGATTATTTATGTTAGCATTTTTATTAAGTCCGAGTCAAGGCATTTTAAAACTAAAGAAAATGCAATAATTCTAAGTAGGACGATGCTCTGCCCATCATTCAGTTAGTTGGAAACCAATTTTATCCCTGCATTCCCAAGTAGGATGGGCTATGCCCATCACTAAGTTAATTCAAAGTCAAGTTGATATTTGTGTATTCAAGTTTTTTGGATTTGTAAGATAAGATGGGCAGAGCCCATCCTACGGTTAAGCGGCAACTTCTGTTTTGGTTTGGGCTTTTTGACGTTTATATTCAGCTAATTGTTTTTCAATTTCTGTTTTCACAATTTGCCGATATTCTAAAAAGTGTTCGTTGTGGGCGCAAAGGGTTAAATAATGTTCCCAAACTGCCGGATTATTCTGAATAATACTAAATAAATACCGCCAGAATTTCCAACGGGTTGAACGTTTAACGCCTTGTCGCCAAATGACGATCGCTAAAGCCCGTAAATCAACCCAACTCGGCGCTTTTGCTGGGGGATGACATTTCGGCGCCCCTAACTTTAGGAAACAACGATAGGTTCGTTCTAAATACCGTTCGGGATCGTATAATGTCCAGAAGGTATCAATATATTCTTCGGCAATATCTTCAACCGACCGAGTGGGAACAAAGTTAATTAAAGTGGTTTGGTTAATATCATATTTTCCTTGATTAATTAACCGTCCTTCCTTTTCTAACCGATGCCATAAAGCCGTATTGGGTAACGCTTGCAACATACTAAATAAAGCAGTCGGAATGGCAGCTTGTTCAACAAATTCAATAATTCGGGAACCCGCACCATCTTTTTCCCCATCAAACCCTAAAATAAATCCCGCCATTGGACGTAACCCGGCTTTGATAATTTTATCCACTCCTTCTAATAGAGGACTGCGGGTATTTTGATATTTTTTGGTTAATTCTAAACTGTCTTCATCGGGGGTTTCAATCCCTAAGAAAACGGCATCAAAATTACATTCCACCATCATGTCCATTAATTCTGCATCCGCCGCTAAATCTACCGACGCTTCTGTATTAAAGCGGAAGGGATATTGGTGTTCAGCTTGCCAAACTTTTAAGGCTTTTAATAGCAATTTTACGTTGCGTTTATTGCCGATAAAATTATCATCTACCATGAACACCCCTCGCCGCCATCCCAGTTCATACAGATAATCTAATTCTTTTAATAATTGTTCTGGGGTTTTAGTACGCGGTTTGCGACCATAAAGAACAATAATATCGCAAAATTCACACTGGAATGGACAACCCCGTGAGAATTGAACCGACATCGAATCATAGGCATCTAATTGTAATAAATCGTAGCGAGGAATTGGGGTTTCGGTGACACTGGGTTTTTCTGCGGTTCTAAAAATGCCTGTTTTTTCGCCGCGTTGAATCGCTTCAATAAACATCGGAAGGGTAATTTCCCCTTCATCTAAGATCAGGAAATCTGCCCCAACTTCTTGAATGTCTTCAGGAACAGAAGTGGGATAAGGCCCCCCAACGGCGACTAATTTACCCCGTTGTTTTGCTTCTTGAATTTGGGCTAAAAAATCGGTTTTCTGGACAATCATTCCTGAAATAATCACTAATTCCGCCCAGTCCCATTCGGCTTGGGTGACAGTCCGAATATTGCGATCCACCAGTTTAAATTCCCAAGTTTGCGGTAAAATTGCCGCTACTGTAATTAATCCCAAAGGAGGTAATAACACTTTGCGATCAACTAATTCGAGGATTTTTTCATAAGACCAAAAGGTGGGGGGAAAAACTGGATAAATTAATAAAGTCCGCATTCAAAAACCTCAAAGGGCAAACGAAAATTTTTTTGATTATAATGTTTTCAGGAGATGCCGTTGATCCAATCTCTTCAGGAAATTGGGTTTGGGTAGCACTGTACTCCTGTCCGCGCTATTATGACAGACATTAACATTGGATTCTAATTAATTACAGGGTTTAACAGAAATGGCTGTCAAAGTAGGAGAGATCGCTCCCGATTTTACCTTAACCTCGCAAACGGGCGAATCCGTTAGCCTGAAAGACTTTCAGGGCAAAAAATGCGTTGTCCTCTACTTTTACCCGAAGGATGATACGCCCGGTTGTACCGCCGAAGCTTGTGCGTTTCGCGATCGCTATGAAGTGTTTAAGGAAGCGGGGGCGGAAGTGATTGGGATTAGTGGGGATAACACTAAAGACCATCAACAATTTGCCACAAAATACAATCTTCCCTTTATTCTGTTGAGTGACACGGGGAACAAAGTTCGTCAACTATACGGCGTTCCGGCGACGTTGTGGGTTTTACCGGGACGAGTGACTTATGTGATCGATAAAGACGGTGTGGTGCGACACATTTTTGACTCAATGTTAGAGTTCCAACGGCACGTTGACGAATCTCTCAACACCCTCAAAGCAATTCCGGTTTAGCCTTTAGGGGTTATAACCGAAAAAACTGGGTTTCTAGCTGTTTTTGTTCAGAAACCCGGTTTTGGGTATGATCCTCGACATCGACCTCTTAACCAGACACTTAACGTCGGATTCATGAATATATGGCATCAAGATCGCCTCACCCATTTGAGGCAAATGCTGTTTTCGAGTTGGCCTGTCCTGACTAGGGTGCTTCCGCAGTTCATCATCGCCATTGCAGCAGGTTATGTGTTTGATAGGTTGCACGTTCCGGTGGCTTGGCTTCTCGGCCCAATGGTGGCGATGATTGGCTATGCGATCATGCAAGGGAAACCCCAACCTTTACCGTCTGTGTTGTTTATTGCGGGTCAGGCGATTGTGGCGATCGCAACCGCAACGGGGTTTTCGTTACATACTCTAGGGTTAATGAAAACTTACACCCTGCCCCTATTTGTCTGTATTACGATGACGGGGGGTATGAGTGTCTTAAATGGTTATTTATTATGGCGTTGGGCGGGGGTAGAACGGGCGACGGGGTTCCTCGGTTGTCTTCCGGGGGCGGCTCATAGTTTAATTGCGATGAGTGAGGATATGGGGGCGGATGCGATCGCGGTTGCGGTGCTTCAATATCTACGAATTCTATTAGTTTCGGTGATTATTCCGTCCTTGGTTGGGTTATGGTTTGCACCGGAGACAACACCCGAACTTTCCTTGTCTTCGGTTAGTCCTGATCTTCCCTCCCTTCCGACGGTTTATAACCTCGCCCTTTTAATCACTTGCGCGACGTTGGGAGTGGTGATGGGTAAAAAATTACGCTTTCCTTCTCCGTTATTTTTTGGGCCGTTTCTGTTTAGTTTAATCATCTTTTGGATGTTACCATACTCGATTTCAATGTCGCCGTTACTCTTCCAAATCGGCTTGATTTTAGTGGGAATATCCATTGGTTTAAAATTTGATTGGCAAACGGCTAAAAAACTCTGGAAAGCGGTTTTACTGGAAGTTATTTTAGTAATTTTATTAATCTTTTTATGTTTAGCGGTGGGGTATGGATTTCATCTGGCTACCCAAGTCGATGCAATGACCGCTATATTAGGGTCAACCCCAGGAGGAATTACCGCCATGATTGCTACTGTGATTCAACTGGGAGGGGATACAGGGGTTGTATTAGCCATGCAAATGACGCGAATGTTATTACTATTATTACTAAGTCCTTGGTTTGGTAGTCTTTAAATTAAACAGGCAGAAGTTAATCAAGAAAACCCTAGTTAGAAGGCAGGAGGCAGGAGGGATCGGGGGAAGAAATTTATTGCCCATTGCCCATTGCCCATTGCCCATTGCCTATTCTTAATTCTTAATTCTTAATTCTTAATTCAGATCCTTCGCTCCGCTCAGGACGCTACGCGATTCTTAATTCTTAATTCTTAATTCTTACTCAGTCGTGTCTGAATTTATTAACTCAATTGCAACCTATTTAAAAGAAATTGTTTCTCCCCAAGCGAATCA
>JBMDYE010000434.1:0-1979 GCA_048595135.1 Planktothrix sp.
GGTGCTGCCCAAATCTTAGGCCCTAATGACGAATATTTATGCCGCACCTTTCCTAATGTTAAAACCTTCTGGGGTTCATCGGATAAGTTAGAATTAGGTCACTGGGGAAAAACCCATTTAACCGCAAACCCCAGTTATTTAGAACCCGAAATTTTTAATGAGTGTATAGAACAAGGATATCAAGGAACTGCCACCTTAAATCAAGGAAAACTTTTTGACCCAGGAACACAAAATTATTGTGAATGGCAATATCAAATCAAACCAATTTATGGGTGGGGAAATGCAAATCAACCCCAACAATCCACCGCCGGATGGTTATCTTCTTTTCAAATATTTGAACCGGGATGGCAAATTTTAATGGCCCATGGATTAGCCACCGGTTGGATTGATTGGAATGGTAAAAAATATGAATTTGAAAATGCTCCTGCTTATGGCGAGAAAAATTGGGGGGGAGGATTTCCCCAAAAATGGTTTTGGGTCAATTGTAATTGTTTCGATGGAGAACCGGATTTAGCTTTAACCGCCGGAGGCGGACAACGGGGAGTGTTATGGTGGTCTGAATCAGTGGCTTTAGTCGGAATTCATTATCAAGGAAAATTTTATGAATTTGTCCCCTGGAATTCCGAGGTACATTGGGCAATTGAACCTTGGGGAAAATGGGTCATGACCGCTAAAAATCAACACTATGAAGTATCATTAACCGCAACAACCGATCACCCAGGAACCTTATTAAGAGCGCCAACAGAACAAGGATTAATTTTTAGATGTCGAGATACTATGCTCGGACAAGTGACATTAGAACTGAAAGAAAAAGGACGTGTTATTTTAACCGCCACCAGTTCCCTGTGTGGCGTCGAAGTTGGAGGCAAATTCTGGAAAGAAACTTGGCAACAGTAGGATGGGCTCTGCCCATCTTACTTTAAAACTATTGAATGAACTTCAATTAACGATGCCAAATTGTTTTATTCCCCGGTTGATCAATTAAGGTAATTCCTAACCCTTTTAAATAATCTCGAATGCGATCGCTTTCAGCAAAGTTTTTGGCTTTTTTTGCCTCTAACCGTTGCTGAACAAACGCCTCAATTTCCCCATCACTCAACCCCTCCTCACCGGAAGAACTTTCATCCTCTGGTTGAGCTTCTAAGCCTAACACCGTTGCTAATTCCACTAAAGTTTGCCAATATTTTTGCAGAGTTTCCGGTGACGCTTCCGGCGTTCCTCCATGTACTAAAATATTGCGATCGCGTTTTAATTCTTTGGCTAATTCAAAGATCACCGCTAACCCTTCCGGTGTATTAATATCATCATCCATTGCGGTTTTAAACCGTTCAATAGCCGCTTGATCAATTAACGTTTGTTGGAGATCAAACCCTAATTTTTCCCCATATTCATGATCAAATAATAACGCTTCTTTAATCGTATTCCAGCTATTTTCAGCAGAAGCGATCGCTTCATCCGTAAAATCTAACGGTTTGCGATAATGGGCTTGTAACACAAATAAACGCACCACCATCGGATCTAGTGGCGTATCTAATAACCCCCGAATTGTGGTGAAATTTCCGAGGGATTTTGACATTTTTTCCCCACTCACCCGCACCATCCCATTGTGCATCCAATACCGAGATAACGGTTGATGAGTTGCGGCTTCTGATTGAGCAATTTCATTTTCATGATGGGGGAAAATTAAATCACCACCCCCACTATGAATATCAATGGTATTTCCTAATAGTGATTTTACCATTGCAGAACATTCAATATGCCATCCAGGGCGACCATTTCCCCAGGGAGATTCCCAAGCAGGTTCGCCTAATTTTGCCGCTTTCCAGAGGGCAAAATCGGAGGGATCTTTTTTCTTCATTGCTTCAGGATCAGATAAAGAAACCCGTCCTCCGGCGCCAGCTTGCAGTTGTTCCTGTTGTCGTCCTGATAATTTTCCATACTCAGGAAACTGATTTACACGATAATAAACATCCCCATCC
>JBMDYE010000435.1:0-5105 GCA_048595135.1 Planktothrix sp.
TCTTCTGTACTCCGTAATAGTGCATTTTCAACCTTCAAAATTTCTAATTGAATCCGTTCCGCTTCTGCTCTTTGACGTTGAGTAATGTCTTGGAAAGCAGCGATCGCATAAACAATTTCTCCCTTTTCATTAACAATTGGAGTCGCCGAAACTTCCAAAGGAATCACTCGATCTCCTTGATGAATTTCCATATCATCAATTGTTGTCTTTTCACCCCTCAAGGCGCGTAAAATCGGCTGCTGTTCCGTCGGGTACAATTGTTTTGTTCCCCCCTGATAAACTTGATAAATTTCAGTTAATTGATCACGGGTTGCTTCGGGTATAATTCCCTTCCCTAGAATCTGTTTGGCATTTTGATTCGCGTAGTAGGGGTTACCATTAGCATCCGTTACAAACACACCCACTGGCACAGCTTCCAAAAATTGAGTGACTCTTCTTTCGCTTTCCCGCAATGCGACATAAAGTTGAGCATTCTGAATCGAAATAGCCGCTTGAGCAGATAGAATTTTTAAGACTTCTAAGCGGTCAGGAGTAAATGCACCAACCGTTAAATTGTTTTCTAAATACAGCAAACCAATGAGTCGGTTTTGATGAATAATTGGGATACATAAAATTGACTTCGGCTGGAATTGAAGAATATAAGGATCTGTGGTAAATATTCCCTCACAGGTTGCATCTGTTAAAACAACATTTTCTTGAGTTCGGGCGACATAATTAATAATAGATAACGGTAACTGATAGCTCGTTTCTATCGAGATTGATTGACAGACGATCACCTCATCTTGCACTAAATCACGCTGGGCTTCTATCAACAGCTTGCCTTGTTTTTCTAAAATGAGATAACCTGTTCGCGCTCCTGCATTCTCAATCGTAATTTTTATTAATTTTTCCAGCAACTTTTCTAGGTCAATTTCGCTGGCTAAGGCTTGTGATGCTTTGATTACAGTTGTTAAGTCTAACATAGTGGGATGATTAGAAGTGGTTAAAAAGGTTTGATTAATAGAAGTATTCAGGGGAACTACAGGCAAAACAGATGGGTTTGAAATTAACTGTGGATAGCGAGACTCTAAATCTTTAACCTTGGCGGTTGCTTCCCATCGCTGGTAACAATAGTGGGCTTTCGTCAGGTAGGTCTGGGCTATTTCTGTTCTCTCTAAAGATAAATAGAATTCTGCGGCTAGTTCATAAGCGAGCGCTTCTTCTTGAAGATAACCCTGTTCCCTGGCTCCTTTGATTGCCCGATCATAATACTCCATTGCTTGCAGATATTGCCCTAAAATACGGGCTTTTTCTGCTTCTACAAGATCATATTTATGCTGATAATTTATCGGGCAATGCTCCGCCCAATATTTCATTCTTTCCTGATTTCTGTTAACTTGATCTAAGTATTTTTTCTGCTTATTTTTAGATGTTTTATTAGAATTTAATCCGAGATCAAAATATTCAGCTAGCAGAGCTAAAGAATAGTAAAAATTATATTGAACAAAAATAATTCCACTCTCAACGTGCTGGGGATGATTTTCTGCCTTGACCGCATACTCTAGCGATTTTTTATAATTTTTAAACAGATAATACAGGAAAGATTTAGCAAAATAAAGATTAAACAAACAGATTAAATTATTTCGATTTTGTAAGTTTATCGTCATTTCTCCTTCATTCATATATTCTCCGGTTAAAATCAGAGTTTCATCGGATTTATTCCTTAAATTAGCCACTAATTGCCCATGAATTTTAGCTAAATATAGCTGATGTTCTTGTTTGAATTTTTGAATCAAATTATAATAATCTTTTTGCTTTTGCCCCAGAGATTCTAAGTGATTGCCGTTAAAAAATAAATGAGTACAATAGAAATTAGCCGCATGACAAGCAAATTCTATATCCCCAAATTCTAACCCCCTTTGAATCGCTTGAGAAAGCGGTTCTATCGTTTCTCGGATATGCTTTTTCCAGTTGGTAATATTAATGGAAATAGAGACAGATGATTTAGAGTAAAAATTTTTAGCATCTAAGCGCTCTAACACCAACCAAGCTAACTCTCCAAGCTGATATGCTAACTCTATATCGGGGACAAGCCAGGTGATCGCACTCCCATAAGTCGCATAAGCATAAATAGAAGGGAGGGAATTTCCATATTGTCTGGAGAGTTCAATCATTGTATAAATAATCCGTAATGCTAAAGCATTCTCTTCATAACAAGCAGGGGCGTGGATCAACATTAAAGTCTCCATCGCCTCCAGTTTATAGGGGTCGGTCATTCTTGGCAGTTTAGCCAATTCCTCAAGTTTCAGATCTTGGGGTGATGATTTAGATAAAGTCACACCTAACATTTTTAGGACTTTTAATCCCGTATTAATTACAGATTTTATTTGATTTTGAGCCAGTGCTAGTTTAATTTGGATTTCATAAAATTTAGCTTTTTGAAGGGGATCTTTGACTTTTTTTAGGGCAATATTACACAGCTTTTTAGCTTGCTCTAAATTAGCATTAAGATATTCTGCTAATGATGCTTCCAAATACAGCCTTAATGTTAAATCGTGTTGTTTCCCCCAACTATCGACTCCTAAAAGTTCTAAACCGACATTTAAATAGTTAATAGCAGCTTCATAAGCGGTGGCTGCTTTCGCTTTCTCTCCGGCTATCAAATTTAATTGAGCCAGTTCATCTTTTTTTGTTTGATTGGTTAGTAAGTCAACCCCAAAATTTAGTTGATTGACCAGGATAAAAATATTATCCTTTAGCTCGGAAAGCGGGGTATTTTTAAGTAACAGTTGACCGATTTGATAATGAATGGCTTTTTTTTCTAATTCAGGAATTAAAGAATAAGTTGCTTGCTGAACTCGATCATGCAAAAATTTGTACTCGACTTTAATCTCATGTCCGTTTAAATTTTCGGCTTCTGTCTCTGAGATAGTAAGCGGAATTGTATAAGCATCAGATTGGGGTAAAATTAAACCCGCTTGCAGGGCTGGAAACAGTTCTTGAGCAATAGATGAACTTGATTTTTTGTTAATAAGGGTGAGAAGATCTAAGTTAAAAACGTTCCCAATACAGGCAGCAAACTTTAAATGGTTCTGGGTTTTAAGGGGCAGACTTCTAATATTTCTAGAAATCAATTCAATTAGATCAGCCTCAAAGATAGTCGAGGCTTGGTTATGCTGAAAATCTAGTACCCATTTATCCTGTTCCGCATCATAGAATAAAAAGTTTTCTTTATAAATACTTTGAAGTAATTGAATTAAAAATAAGGCATTTCCTTGGGTTTTGTTAAAAAATAGTTCTGATAATAAATGGAAATCCAGCCGTTGTACATGGCTTTTTTACTCGGAGTGGACATATTATCGTCTTAGTTGGATATGACAGTCAAGGATTTATCGTTCACGATCCTTATGGAGAATGGTTTGCAGAAGGTTATGATATTAATGATCCCTACGGCAACAATCAAAAGGGTAAATTTCTTCATTATTCCTACGGAATGATTAAAGATACCTGTATTCCCGATGGACAGTTTTTCGTACATTTTATTTCTCGGTAGTTAGCTTTTCTGCTATTTATCAGTTCTTTATTTTCTTTAATAGAACTGATTAGCTTTATTCTAGAAATCGAAGGAGAAAATTGATAATGATTAGTGATGAATTTGCCCAAAAACTCATAAAACTGGATGAAGATACCCTCAAGGCACAACTCGCCATTCAGGAGCAAGAACTCGCTAACGAATCAACCTCTCGTTCTGCTTCCTCTTTAGACAGTTTAGAAGCAGCGTTAATTGCAACGCCTAGAGGGGGGTTTGATCAAGAAACGGTTAAAGCAGGCGATCGCTTCTTTCAAAAATTAAACGTCAAAGCTTATCAATTGCTGTGTAGTGATTTATTTGATGATCAGGAATTGAAGCAAAAAATTAAAGCAGCTTACCAAGAAAGTTCCGAGAAAGTGGTTGCGTTATTAGCACCAATTTTAGCCAGCCATTTAGGGTTAGCATCTTCTATTGCTGTGCTTCTGGCGGTGTTAATTATCAAAACCATTGGTTCTGCAACTTTTGGGGTTTCTTCAGCCACCTCTGAAACCGTTTGTGAACTTTGGAAAACTAAAATTGATAATTCGACCCCTCAACCAACCGAGGCTACTACTTAATCAACTAGGTTTTTGACTTCCAGAAAATCACGCTGCAAACTCTCAATTACACACTCAGACAACATTAATTAAGGAGAAAACAATGGAACGCCTACTCGAAATTTTTCCCAATGGCACTATTTATGAATATAAAGACGGTTTAGCTGTTAAAGCCATTGCGACTCAGGGAGAAATCAAATTACTGCAAAAAGCCTTACAATTCACCCTCGCTGAAACCTTTATCATTGCCTCTGTTGATCAAGTTCCTCCGGTTGTGACAGATAGCGCAACTCGTGGCGGAATGACGATTAATTCCGAGGGAGTGAAGCTGATTAAATCCTTTGAAGGGATGGAATTAGAAGCTTATCAAGATGCTGTTGATGTATGGACAATTGCATATGGACACACCAAAACCGCAGAACCCGGAATGGTGATCACGGAAGCCCAAGCGGAAGCATTACTGCGTCAAGATTTAGAAGAATTTGAAGAAGCCGTTACAGAAGCGGTGCAAGTTTCGATTAATTCTAATCAATTCACAGTTAAAACGAATTCTCATTGACAACAACTGGTTCAATCGTACAGAAGACAGTTTTATACGGGAAAGTTTGATTGAACAAAGGAGAAATGCTTACAGACTGATTGGGGTTGTCACAGCAGTAGGACTTGGGCTAGTTGGCTTGACCCTGACTGCACTATATCAAGCCCAGGTGTCATCTTTACGGGAAAAAGCTGCTAGGGCGCAAAACTTATTATCGAGTGACTCACCAATGGAAGGGTTAATTTTAGCCATTCAAGCAACTGGCGAGAGCCAGGATAGATTAAGACAAGTTTTACCTGAGATACAAGCGGTCTTGCCTAATGCTATCGACGCAGTACGAGAGCGTAATATTATACGAGGGCATCAGGGATGGGTTATTTCGGTCGCAGTCAGTCGTGACGGCAAATATATTGCTACTGGTAGTCAAGATTTTACAGTTCGGTTATGGTCTATTGAAGGT
>JBMDYE010000436.1:0-9303 GCA_048595135.1 Planktothrix sp.
GTGCCATCTCGCACGGTTTGAGTTATTTCTAAATTACGACGACTTTGATAATCTAAAATTAAATAATCGGTAACGGTATAGGTTCTCAGTCGTTGCAGGGGAACTTGATTTTGTTTTTGGGTTTCTTCTAAATAATCTAATAATCCACCCGCCGCGCGCACGCCTAACGGAAGATGATCACAACCTAATCCTTCTAAGGATTTGAGTTGAAATTGTTGTAAAAGTTGGGAACGGGCTTCTGCTAAAGTAAAGGGAAGTTGCGATCGCAATGAATAACAAAAACAATTCGGTAAACAATCCGGTAATTGGTTCGTTTTTTCTCCCGGACGTAACATTTTTCCCAAGTCCGGTGCATGGGTGGGAACTAAAATTTCTGACGGTTGTAACCGCATTAATTCTTGAGTCAGTTGATCTAACTTTTGCGATTGGGTGGTGAGAAATTCCCCCGTTGAAATATCGGAATATGCTAACCCCCAATGATCTCCAGCTATCACAACCGCCGCTAAATAATTATTTTGTTTCCCCTTTAACATTCCATCATCGGTTAAGGTTCCAGGGGTTAAAATTCGAGTAATTTCGCGGCGAACTTGGCGTTTTTCTCGTGCGGCAATTTCCGCATCTTCTACTTGATCGCAAATCGCCACTGCATAGCCTTTTTCTAATAACATTGTGGCATAACGTTCAACGGCATGATGGGGAACTCCGGTCATGGGAACTCGACCCACTTCTTTGCCGCCATGTTTACTGGTTTGTACTAATTCTAATTCTTGGGAAATGGTAATGGCATCTTGGAAAAAACATTCAAAAAAATCCCCGACCCTAAATAACAGCAAAGCATGGGGATATTGTTCTTTAACTTCGATGTAGCGTTGCATCATCTCCGATAATTTTTCCCGGTCAAGTTGGCGATAGTCTGCATTGGGAGGAAGAGAATTATCGGTGGAAGAGAGGGTCATAGATGCAGGAGGAGGAACGCTCATAGACAGGTGGATACATAGCTCAGGAAACCGCAAGCAGGAGGTAGCGATACAGCTATACAGAAGAACTCCTAACTCTTAAGCGCGATCGCTATATAGACTGTAGCGTGTTTAGTGGCGACAGGAAAGGGGGGATAGGGGGACAAGGGGACAAGGGGACAAGGGGACAAGGGGACAGGGGGAAGGGGGGAGAAGAAATTTATTGTCTGTTCCCTATTCCCTAATTCTTAATTCTTAATTCTTAATTCGTTCTGCCTCCTGATTTGTGTTTTTCTACTAATATTGTCTAAAGATGACTTAGTAATGGCTAAATCATGTTAATTATTAGAGAATTATTGACAGTACCCATTCTAATCTGCCTTTCCACCGTGAATAGCCGAGACGCGATAGCACCCAGATTACTGTCGCTAATGTCAATATAAATTCTACTTGGAGCAGCCGTGAAGCTGTATTGTTAATGTGATACGCTATCGTTTGTTATCCAAAAACCTTGCCCTCCAAGTGGCTTGTGTTTATGCCTTTCTCAGTAGTCTCTGGATTGTTTTATCCGACCAACTACTGGCTTTTTTAACTCGTAGCTCTCAACGTCTAACCGTGATTCAAACCTTGAAAGGATGGATATTTGTTTTAGTGACAAGTTTCATTCTCTATGGTTTGGTGAGTTGGGGAACCCGCCGTCTCCAACAATCTGAACGCCATTATCGAACCTTGTTTTTTGCTCATCCCCAACCCATGTGGGTGTATGACTTAGAAACACTCAGATTTTTAGATGTTAATGAAGCAGCAATTCAGCATTATGGATATTCTAAAGCTGAATTTCTGTCGATGAAAATTACAGAACTTCGTCCTCCCGAAGACATTCCTCGATTATTGGAAAGTCTTTCCAAAATTTCAGTGGGTTTAAATCGAATTGGGGTTTGGAAACATCTGAAAAAAGATGGGACATTAATTCATGTTGAAATTATTACCCATACGGTCGAATGGGGAGGACGATTTGCGGAAGTGGTTTTAGCCCAAGATGTAACGGAACAGTTACAAGCAAAAGAGCAGCTTGAACGGTATGCTTATTATGATGGACTCACGGGTTTAGCCAACCGCAGTTTATTACTCGAACGTTTACAAGGTTATTTACAAATAACCTCCAAAGGATTAAAAAACTTTGCCGTTTTAGCCTTAGATATTGATCGATTTAAACCCTTAAAATATGGCTTTGGTCATGGCTTGGCTGAAGAACTTTTAGTCGCCGTTTCTCAACGGTTAGTGGGTTGTTTGAGTGAAGCAGATCTGGTGGCGCGAGTGGGAACGGATGAATTTGCAATTTTAATTCATAACGTCTTGGGTTTGAATTCATTAATGGAAAAAGTAGAACGAATTCACACCGCTTTAGCCTTTCCCTTTCACTTAGAACAAGTGACTATTTCCTCCTCTACCAGTATTGGAATTGTTTGGGATTATTTGAATAGTAATCGTCCTGAAGATTATCTCCAAGCTGCCGATACAGCTTTATCTTATGCCAAGCATCAAGGGCGCGGAAGTACGGTTTTTTATGAACCGAGTATGGCAACTATTGTGGCTGAACATTTGCAATTGGAAGCGGATTTACAAAAAGCCATTGAACGCCATCAATTAACGTTAAATTATCAACCGATTGTGTCTTTAAAAACTCAAAAGGTTGTTGGGTTTGAAGCGTTAGTTCGTTGGTATCATCCCGAACGAGGGTTTATCTGTCCCGCCCAACTGGTTGATTTAGCAGAAAAAGCCGGATTAATTGTGCCGATGGGACAGTGGATTTTATCCCAAGCTTGTCAACATTTATTAGATTGGAAACAGCATTTTCCCCATCTATTTATTAGCGTTAATTTATCGGAAATTCAATTGCGACATCCGAGTTTATTTGAACAAACTGAAACCTTGTTGCGATCGCTAGAACTTCCTCCCTATAGCCTGAAGTTAGAAATTACCGAAAGTAGTTTGATGGAAAATTTTCCCTACGCAACCCGTTTACTTGAAAAATTAAAAGCCTTAAATGTTCGGCTTTTAATCGATGATTTTGGAACGGGATATTCCTCTTTAAGCTATTTACAAAAGTTGCCTGTCGATAGTTTAAAAATTGATCGAAGCTTTGTGAAAAATATTGAATTTAGTAGCAAAGATTGTGAAATTTCTAAAACGATTATTAACTTAGCCGATAGCTTAGGATTAGAAGTGGTTGCTGAAGGGATTGAAACGTCACAACAACTCGATATTTTAAAGCAAATGGGTTGTGAGTTCGGACAAGGCTATTTTTTTTCTCCCCCCTTAGCTCAAGAAGAGGTGATGAATTTTCTCAACCACTTCAGGTGAAAGAACCGAACCTGAAATTAAACCCTAACTCTTACAATAAAAATAGGAATTGAGACAGCAATTAAAAATGGCAAGAGGCGACCAAATTTATGTAATGCGGGAATTTTTTAACCTCGATGGTTTATACGAACATCATGGGATTGACTGTGGCGATGGAATGGTGATTCATTATCGAAAACCGAGTGAAACAGTTGAACGCACGTCAATCGAAACCTTTGCTAGAGGTAAACCCATTCAAGTTCTTCGTTATCCCAAACGTTATATTCCAGATACAGTGATTCAACGGGCTGAAAGCCGCTTAGGGGAGCAAAATTATAATCTTCTTTTTAATAATTGTGAACATTTTGCAACCTGGTGTATGACCGGAATCAGCAAAAGCCAACAGGTGGAAAATTTTATTCCGATGTTGAGTTATATTAATGTTGAGACCTTATCAGAACCCCTCAAACAAGCGTTACGGGAGGCTCAACCTCAAACGGCTGAAGGGTTGCTCCATCAAGCACTCGCTGAGGTACGGGTGGCTTGGGATGATGTGCATCCCCAGTATAAGCAGGCGCTCGCTGAGATGAAAACCTGGAATCAAGTCGCAGAGGAAGCCTTGAAGCGAAACCGAGAAGATTTAGCTAGAGCCGCTTTAGCGCGAAAATTAACCTATAAAAAACAAGCCGAAGCGTTGGAGGTGAATTTAGAAAAGTTAGCCACCCTCACTCAAACTTTGTTACAAAATCAAAACTTAGGAACAGCTAAAATCTAAACGGTTTGTTAGTAGAGACGCGCCATGGCGCGTCTCTACGGTAAGCGCACCTTTATCACCTTGACAAACAGTAAAAATTATAGCCATATAGGATATAAAAAAATTATAAATAACCGATGGAAAACCGCAGTTTTAACTTAACCATTAATGGTGAAACGGTTCGTCTTCAGGATATTTCCCCCACCCTAACATTGTTAGAGTATTTGCGACAAAGTGGACGGGTGGGAACAAAAGAAGGGTGCGGAGATGGAGACTGTGGCGCCTGTACGGTGGCGGTGGTTGGCGAAGGCGCGAAGGGAGAACCCCAATATTTAGCCATGAATAGTTGTTTAATTCCGATAGCAACGATGGCGGAACGAGAAATTATTACCGTTGAAGGGGTGGGAAAAAATCATCTTCATCCCGTCCAACAAGCAATGGTTAATTTAGGCGGTTCTCAATGCGGCTATTGCACCCCTGGCTTTATTATGAGCTTGTTTTCTGCCTATTATAATGGTCAAGTTGATGATGAAACCGTTGAGGGGAATTTATGTCGATGTACGGGGTATTTACCCATTAGAAAAGCCGCAGAAGTTGTTAATAAGGCTCAACCCAATGATCAATTTAGCGATCGCTTAAAACAAATCAACTATCCTCTTAATTTTATTAATTATCAGGGCAATTGTCAACAATTTTATCGCCCCACTCAACTGCAAGATGTTTTGACCTTACTCCAACAACATCCCCAAGCCAAATTAATCGCAGGTGCTACAGATTTAGGATTAGAAATTAGCCATCGTTCACAAGAATTTCCGGTCTTAATTTCGTTAGAAGCCGTCCCAGAACTTCGTCACCTCAAAAATACAACCAATACAGTCGAAATTGGTGCAGCAATTTCCCTTAGCCAGATTGAGAAAAAATTACAGGGGATTTTCCCTAGTTTAGATGAAATGTTAATTTGGTTTGCCGCCCGACAAATTCGCAACCGTGCCACGATTGGCGGAAATCTTGCCACCGCTTCCCCCATCGGAGATTTAGCCCCAGTTTTATTATCTTTAGATGCTAAATTGCGGTTAGCGAGTTTAACAAACGAACGCATTATTGATTTAGATGGCTTTTTTAAAGGGTATCGTCAAACTGATTTACAACCCCAGGAAGTGATTGTTTCAATTATTATTCCCAAACTTATTACTCCTAATGCAGTTCGTCGCCTCAGTCAATCTTATAAAGTCGGAAAACGGGGAACCGATGATATTAGTATTGTGTCCGCAGCCTTTACAATTGATTTAGATCAAAATAATATTATTGTTCACGCTCGTTTAGCTTATGGGGGTGTTGCAGCCATCCCCATTCGAGCAAAATCCGTTGAAGCAATGTTACTGGGAAAACCTTGGAACCAGACAACCATTCAACAAGTTAAAATGACGTTAAAAGATACCTTTACCCCGTTAACCGATTTAAGGGGAAGTGCCGAATATCGAAAAAAATTAATTGCTAATTTATTAGAAAAATTCTTCGTTCAATTCCCGTAAAATAAACTATGCCCATCATCATTCAATTTTCAAACATCCGTAGGATGGGCTATGCCCATCATAATTATTGTTAAAATAATTTTTTATAAATTTTTTAGATATGAAAGAAGTTGGTCAAGCAAAACATCATGAAAGCGCCGTTGGTCATGTTAAAGGTCAAGCCATCTATACCGATGACCAACGACTTCCAACCGGACTATTATATTTATGGCCTGTATTGTCTCCTTATTCTAAAGCAAAAATCTTAAAAATTGATATCTCTCAACTGAACGAAATTGAAGGGGTTGTTACGGTTTTAACAGTTGAAGATATCCCCGGAATTAATAATACAGGAATCACGAAACCGGATGAAGTCTTGTTACCCGTTGATGAAATCAGTTATTGGGGACAACCGGTGGTTTGGGTCGTTGCAAAAACCGAAATGATTGCCCAAAAAGCGGCTGAAAAAATTAAAATTGATTATGAACCTTTAACCCCCATTTTAACGATCCAAAATGCCATTGAAAACCAGAGTTTCCACGCCGATAAAAACGTGATCCGTCGCGGAGAACCCCAAACCATTTTACAACAATGTGATTATAGATTAACCGGCGAAATTGAAATTAATGGTCAAGATCATTTTTATTTAGAAACCCAAGTAACCTGGGTTATTCCCACTGTAGAAGGTCACTATCAAGTGTATTCTTCTACCCAACACCCCAGCGAAACCCAAGCGATTATTTCAGACGTTTTAGCCATTCCTCGCAATCAAATTGTTGTCACTTGTTTAAGGATGGGAGGAGGGTTTGGTGGCAAAGAAAGCCAAGCCAGTCCCGCCGCCGCCATTGCCGCTTTAGCCGCCCAAAAAACCGGATCTCCGGCGAGAGTTCGCCTGAAACGAGATCAAGATATGATCACAACGGGAAAACGCCATCCGTTTTTAGGAAAATATCAAATTGGATTTAACGAAAATGGTGAAATTTTAGCCTTAGATCTTGATTTGTATTCCGATGGCGGTTGGAGTGTGGATTTATCCTTTCCCATCCTACAACGGGCGATGTTTCATATTGATAATTGTTATTATATTCCTAACTTAGAAGTGCGAGGATGGGTCGCTAAAACTAACAAAGTTTCTAATACCGCATTTCGAGGGTTTGGAGGGCCCCAAGGGATGGCAATAATTGAGGATATAATTGATCAAATTGCTAGAACCTTAAAGTTACCGCCTGAACTGATTCGAGAACGCAATTTTTATCATGGGGAAGGGGAAACCAACACCACCCATTATGGTCAAGAAATTTTTGATAATCGCATTTTAAAAATTTGGAATGAAGTTAAAAAGGTTTCTAACTTTGAACAACGCAAAACGGAAATTCAACAGTTTAATCAAAATAATACTTATCAAAAACGAGGATTAGCGATTACTCCAGTTAAATTTGGGATTTCGTTTACTAAAACTGAATATAATCAAGCAGGTGCTTTTATTTTAATTTACCTCGATGGGAGTATTCAACTCAATCATGGCGGCACTGAAATGGGGCAAGGTTTACATACCAAAATGTTGCAAGTGGCGGCGGAATCTTTAGGAGTCAAGATTGAACGTTTTCGGGTGATGCCAACCAGTACCGATAAAGTCCCGAATACCTCAGCAACCGCTGCTTCCAGTGGATCAGATTTAAACGGACAAGCGGTTAAAAATGCCTGTGAAACCTTAAAAAATCGCTTGGCTGAAGTGGCAGCAAAATTATTAAATTTATATGCACCCGAAGAATTAATTTTTGAGAATGACTTGATCTATTGTAAAAGTTATCCCAGTCAAAACATCACCTTTGATGAAGTGCTTAAACAAGCTTATAATGAACGAATTAGCCTTTCTGCAACGGGCTATTATCGCACTCCTAATATTTATTATGATGCTAAGTTAGGGAAGGGAAGACCGTTTTATTATTATGCTTATGGTGCGGCGGTCAGTGAAGTAGAAATTGATCGATTTACAGGCACCTTTAAACTGCGTCAAGTTGATATTGTTCATGATGTGGGAGAATCGTTAAATCCCTTAATTGATCGCGGACAAATTGAAGGCGGATTTGTGCAGGGAATGGGATGGTTAACCATGGAAGAATTAGTCTGGGATGAACAAGGACGACTGCGAACATTTGCCCCCAGTACCTATAAAATTCCGACTATTAAAGAAGTCCCAAAAAACTTTAATGTTCATTTATTAAAACGGGCGGCACAAGATGGGGTAATTTATGGTAGTAAAGCCGTTGGTGAACCTCCTTTTATGTTAGCAATTTCTGTCAGGGAAGCGATTAAAGATGCGATCGCCGCTTTTAACCCCTCAACCCCGATTTCCCTCGCGTCTCCCGCCACTCCCGAAGCCATTTTAAACGCCATTGAACAACACATTAATTCTTTTGTTATGTAGGATGGGCTATGCCCATCATTTTCTATCGAATTTAACAATAAATTATCAACAGCGATCGCTCCCTAAAAAATGATATTCTGCCCATCATTTTCTAGGAAATTTAACAATAAATTATCAGCAGCGATCGCTCCCCTGAAAATAATGCTATGCCCATCATTTTCTAGGAAATTTAACAATAAATTATCAGCAGCGATCGCTCTCCTAAAAATAATGCTATGCCCATCATTTGCTAGAGAATTTAACAATAAATTATCAGCAGCGACCGCCCCCTGAAAATAATGCCATGCCCATCATTTTCTAGGAAATTTAACAATAAATTATCAGCAGCGATCGCTCCCTAAAAAATGATATTCTGCCCATCATTTTCTAGGGAATTTAACAATAAATTATCAACAGCGATCGCTCCCTAAAAAATGATATTTTGCCCATCATTTTCTAGAGAATTTTTATTATCCTATATTAACATTGATGGGCAGAGCCCATCCTACAGGTTATAATAATTTTTTGAGGGGCTTAACATCGTTATAGAGTTAGCTTATAATAATTTTATAGCGGGCAAAACATTAATTTAGATTTTTATATGAAAATTTGGCAAGCTGATTTTTATCGTCGTCCCCTGAAAGATTCCACCGGAAAACTGTTGTGGGAATTCCTACTATGTGATCCAACTCGTCAATTTGAATTTGTGGCAATGTGTCCCCAGTCTGAGGCGAATTCGAGTTGGTTAATTGAACAATTACAACAAGCAACCCTAACGGAAAAACCGGATAAAATCCAAGTCTTTCGTCCCCAGAGTTTAAGTTTATTAGAAATCGCAGGTCAAACATTAGGAATTGCTATTGAACCCAACCGACAAACCGCAACGTTGAAACAATGGTTAATTGAACGATCTAAACAATATTCTACCTTGGAAAATTATACGGGGGAACCTTACGAACCTGTAAGTTTAGACAAACCACCGCCATTACCTTTACCTGAAGAATTATGGGGCGATCGCTGGCGATTTGCAAGTTTACCGGCTGGAAATTTACAAGAAGCTTTTGCAGATCGTCCGATTCCAATTTTACAAATGCCTGAAAGTTTTTTACCCTTTAATTTAGGGTTAGCTTCCGTTGTTTCCATCCCAGGAATTATTATTGATGGCGGTCGAAAATCGATGCGGTTAGCGAGATGGCTAGAAGAAATTCAACCCTTTTCTTTAAATTATATTCCCGGTTCACCCGATGGATTAATCTTAGAAGCAGGATTAGTTGATCGATGGGTGGTCGCAACCTTTGAAGATGCAGAAATGGCAAACTCAGCTAAAAATTT
>JBMDYE010000437.1:0-5607 GCA_048595135.1 Planktothrix sp.
CCTATGTCTGTGGGTGGAAATTGCAGGGATAGGGAAAGAGTTATTTCTGATGGATGATCCGGTTTATTTTTTTATGAAATAGAGTGAAGGTGATAAGATTGAGGCTATAATATGCAGACTGATAAACATCGTTATACACCGGCTGATATTCCTGCTCAAAAATTAAATTATCCGGCATCCCAAGCGGATATGATCCCTCAACCTCAAACGGATTTATCGGCATATAAACCCGCCGGAAAACTCCAAGGAAAAGTGGCATTAATTACGGGAGGAGACTCTGGAATTGGTCGAGCAGTTGCGATCGCTTATGCAATGGAAGGGGCTGATGTTGCGATTGTTTATCATAGCAATGATCAAGATGCAGATACTACCTGTGAAGCGGTTGGAAAACAGGGACGGAAATGTTTAAAAATTCAAGGCGATGTTCGGGATTATCAATCCTGCGAACAAGCGATTCAAGAGACTGTAAAACATTTAGGAAAACTGAATATTTTAGTTAACAATGCGGCTTATCAAATGACTCAGGAGAAATTAGAAAACCTGAGTTTGGATCAATTTAGGATGACAATGGAAACGAATGTTTATGGCTATTTTTATATGGTCAAAGCTGCTATAAACCATCTCAAAGAAGGGGATGCCATTGTCAACACAGGCAGCATTTATGGAAAAATGGGGAAAGATACATTAATAGACTATGCCACCAGTAAGGGTGCGGTTCATACATTTACAAAAGCGTTAGCTGCAAATTTAAGCGATCGCAATATTCGGGTTAATGCGGTTGTTCCGGGTTCCGTTTGGACACCTGCTATTCCCGCATCATTACCCGTTGAAGAAATTGATAAATTTGATACGAAAGCCATCATGGGGCGCGCCGGACAACCGGAAGAATTAGCACCAGCTTATGTGTTTTTAGCTTGTGCTGATAGTAGTTTTATGACGGGTGCTTTACTGGAAGTGACAGGCGGAAAATTAACCCATGAATAAGAATTAAGAATTAAGAATTAAGAATAGGAAAAACAAGAATTATTTCCCCCCGCTCCCTTCTCCCTCCTGCCTTCTTCTGACTGATTACTGATTATTTGTCTTGTAAAATTACTAAACTTCCGGTGTAACAAGCAACCCAAATTTGACGAGTTTGGGGATCGTAAGTAATGCCAATGGGGTTTAAATCAACGGTGATATTTTCAATTAATTCAAAATTTTCGGTTCTAACTTTGCTAACGGTGTGGGAGTAATAATTGACCACATATAGATATTGATCATCTTCTGATAAGACCATGCTGCGAGGCGCGCTACCTGTAAAGATTTTACCTAAAATTTCCCCGGTTTTTGCATCAATTTTAGCAACATGATCATCTCCATTCAACGTAACATAAAGATGATTTCCTGTCGAATCTAATACCAGATGGCGAGGATATAAGCCAACATTAACCATCCAATCAACGGAATAATCCTCTAAATTAATCATGGCTAGATCTGAAGTTCCCATCACCGCCACATAAGCTTTTTGGGACTGGGGATCAATGGCAATTCCACGGGGAAACTGACCCAGGAAAATGCGTTTAACTTCTCGATTTAACTGCGTATCAATAATACTAACATCTCCCGAACACCAATTACTGACTAAAACCCAACGATTATTCGGAGAAACCGCCACAAACTTGGGAACCGAACCCACTTGAATCACGTTTTCAATTGCCAAAGTTTCGGTATTAATCCGATAGATAAAACTGCGATCAAACTGTTCTGAAGGTTCACAGGTATCATAACCTGGGTTTGTAAATTCTGAACCAAACATTTCATAATTGGTAACATAAGCGGATTTTCCATCGGGAGAAAAGGCAACTTCTACGGGAGAACCCTGATATTTTTGATCTTTAAATTCTGAGTAACCAAAACTCTTTAAATTTACTTTATCGGTAATTTTTTTAACTAAATTAAACTGCCGATCATAAACATTAATTGAATGTTCGTACATCATATTTTGGGCAAAAAATAATCCCGTTCCTGAATGAACGACTGATTTCGGAGCTAAATCTCCTGTAATTTTTCGTTTCAGTTTCATTTCAGTTTCTAGGGTTTCATTTTTCGCCGTCAAATCTTCAACTTTATGGTTAGGATAGGGGTTGACAATTTCGGTTGTTTTTAAATGATTTTGAATTGCAGCTTGAGATTGATTATTTTTGGAATTGTCGGTTGTAGAACTAGCTTGGCTAAACGTAATTAAAGATAATGTTAATAAAATTAATGAAACGGTTGCTAACGTCAGTTTTTGAGCGGGATTAAAGCGATTTTTTAAATTTGGGAAAAAATTGTTTTTTTGATATAAATAGTCAACGGAATCAGACCCGATAAAATTAGGAGTTTTTGAATAGGTTAAGAAAAATTTAGCGAAGCGAGGATGACTTAATCCAATGATTAATAACCAATTAAAAAGGTGATGCTTCTGTCGAGGGTTAACCTCACCCTGTTTTTCAACATCAATCTCCAGCGTCTGTTCTGAACAGACAGATTGATCCTGAACAGTTTTCTGTTCGGGTTCGACTAAATTTTTCATAGTTTCCTCACACCGAATTGAACAGTCTTAATTTTAATCTGTCCAGTTGAACCGTTTAACAGTTTAACATTCCCTGACAATTTCGCAAATAGGAGGGGTTCACCCTCTATTGACAGGAAAAAGATATTTTAACCTTTAATGTTTATCAAAGATTAGTCTTGAAATACCATGATACTCCCCGAATAGCAAGCCACCCAAACTTGTTGAGTTTTCGGATCATAAGTAATGCCAATGGGATGATGATTAACTTTAACATTTTGAATGACTTTCATGTCTTGGGTACGAACTTTGCTAACGGTATTAGACCCGTAATTTACCACATACATCCATTGACCATCCTCGGACAGTACCATACTTCTTGGCATATTTCCCGTGGAAATTTTCTTAATCACTCGATTTGTTGACAAGTCAATTTTACCGACTCTTCCTTCTGAATTTAACGTTAAATACAAATATTTTCCCTGCGGATCAATATTCAGATGGCGGGGAGATCGTCCCACATTATTTAACCAATCTACTGAAAAATCTTTCAGGTTAATTTTAGCAAGATTAGAAGAACCCATCACCGCAATATAAGCAAATTTTGACTGCGGATCAATGGCAATTCCGCGCGGATAACGACCTAATTTAAGGCGTTTAATTTCTTTTCCTTTTTGGAGATCAACAACGCTTAAATCCCAACTGCACCAATTACTCACTAAAACAAAACGGTTATCAGGGGTAACGGCTGTATATTTCGGAACCGAACCCACTTGAATCACGTTTTCAATGTTGAAGGTTTCTGTATTAATTTGATAGAGAAAACTGTTGTCATGTCTTCCGGCTGGACTGCATCGATCGGTTCCCGGTCGGTTAAAGCCTTTTCCATACATTTTATAATTAGAAACGTAGGCATATTTTCCATCAGGAGAAAAAGACGCTTCCACCGGAGAACCTTTGTAGGTTCCCTGAAATTTAGAATAGCCAAAGTCGGAAAGTTTGATCGAATCGGGTATTCTTTTGATTAAGTTAAACTTGCGATCATAAATAGTAATGGTATGTTGATACATCATGTTTTGGGCAAAGAATAATCCTGATCCCGAATGAACCACGGATTTCGGAGAAAGTCCCCCAGAAATGGTTTTGATTAGGGTCATTTTTTCGGGAGATTTAACCGTTGGTTTGGAGGGTTGAGGAGCAGAATTAATTGCCTTTTGGGGATTTTCTAAAAGGGCGATCGCCTGAGAAAAACCTTCCTTTAGAAACGAGAGATTTTCAGAGGGTTGATCGGGTTGTTGTGAACTTTGTCGAAGATCCCCACGAACAGGTAAGGTAGAATCCGTTGATTCCGAGGGTTTTTGGAGGTGTTGCTGATATTCTTTTTTAAGTTGAACTTGGGTTTTTGAACCGACGATGCCATCAGGTTTTAAACCTTGATCCGTTTGAAACTGTTTAACGGCAGCTTGTGTGGCTGTTCCATAGAATCCGGTAATTTTTCCTTGATAATATCCTAGCACTTGTAGGGTTGTTTGAAGCTCAATGACTAAACTTCCTCGACTTCCTTTTTTCAGAACGGAGGAATTAGAATTATTATTATTAAATGCTAATTCCATTGACTGTACCGATGCGATTGCTCTGTGATTTTCAGCGAAGGTAGGTTGTGCAAATCCCCCAACGATTAACGAGATTAGAAATAGCCAAATCAGGGAAAACTGATCGGGTTTAAAAGTTAAGAGCTTGATGGTTTGAAAATTAAAATTGTTTTTGTTCATTGTCTTAAAGGCGGAAATCTGCTATTCTTAATAAAGGCGATAGAGTCATAATACTATAGCCTTAAAAAAACCAGACTTGGGCAAATGAATTCCTGATGTATCCCCAAACTAGAGGATTTATACTGAAATAGCAGACCGCAAATGTTGACTCAGGAATTCACCTCTCCTGCCCTTGCTAATCATGTTAACCTCCCCTGATCCCATCCCTCAACCCCCAACTTCTACCAAAATGCGTTTGCGGACAACTTTAGTCGTTACCTTTTTAGTGCAGATTGTTGCTGCGGTTGGATTAGTGGGATATCTCTCCTTCCGCAATGCTAAACAAGCGGTCAATACCCTCGCCTCTCAAGTTCGGAGTGAACTCAGCGCTCGCATTCAGCAAGAATTGCAAAGTTATTTTAATAGTCCCTATCGACTCAATCAACTTAATAGCAGTGCGTTTGTGCGCGGTGAACTGAATCCTAGCAACCCCGAAACCGTCCCCCAACTATTAGAACAGTTAAAAATTTCGCCGTTTCTCTATTCAATTTATTGTGGGAATGCTCAAGGAGAGTTTTTAGGGGCGGTGCGGATTTTGGAGGATAATTCGATTGGACTCTGGCAAGCGAATCAGGACACCGAACAGCGCCTTAACCTATATAGAATTGATACTCAAGGCAGACCGACGGAACTCTTTCGCCTGGGGAATAGCTACGATCCCCGTAAGCGTCCTTGGTATCTAAAAGCGGCTTTAGCACGACGCCCGATGTGGAGTGATATTTATCTAGCCTTCTCCACCCAACGCCCCACCGTTACCGCCAGTCAGCCGATTTATGATCCCGAAACGAAAGATTTGTTAGGCGTTTGTGCTACTGATGTGCTACTCACCGATGATTTTCGTCAATTTCTCTCCAGTTTATCCATTGGCAAATCCGGTTTAGCATTTGTGAGCGATCGCAAAGGCAATATCCTGTCGAGTTCCACCGATGAACCCCTGACCGTGGGAAGCGGACAACAAGCCAAACTCTTAAAAGCAAGTGAGAGTCAAAATCCTTTAGTTCGAGCAGCCGCCCGTCAATTTGGCGATTTGAACGAAATTCATCAACCTTTGCAAAGGGATTTTTTCCTGAATAATCAGCGTCAATTTCTGCAAGTTTTACCCTTCAAAGATGACCGAGGATTAGATTGGTTAATTTGGGTGGTGGTTCCTGAAGCTGATTTTATGGATGAAGTGAATGCCCATTATCGTCTCACCCTATCCCTGTGTTTTGCTGCCTTTATTATAGCAGTAATTGTGGGAATTTTAACCGCCCGTTGGAT
>JBMDYE010000438.1:0-11732 GCA_048595135.1 Planktothrix sp.
CAGGATGTCAAGATGCTATGCTGCTATGACAGCAATTTTGTAATATTCCGTTACATTAGGGAAGTGGAGTCTATATATATATAGTCAGAAACCGGGTTTCTTTGGTTTGTCTGTGGAGAGTCAGAAACCGGGTTTCTCCGCAGGTTTTTGGGTGAGTTCGTTATATTAATGCAGAAACCCGGTTTCTCTGGTTCCCTGTGGGGACTCAGAAAGCGGGTTTCTCCGTAGGTTTGTGGATGAGTTCGTTATATTAATACAGAAACCCGGTTTCTCTGGTTTCTCTGGGGGATAGAATAATGATCAGCCTTGATTTTTTGAGGTTTTGACATGAACGGCGCCAGAGAACCCAGAAAAGCGTTAAATAAAGCGTTTCTGAAAGTTAAAGTCAGCCGCAGCGATATTGAAAAATTTAAAGCTAATTTTGTTACTCTTCTCGATCACATCAATGAGAAAGAGTCAGAAGAATTTCATAAAAATCTAATGGCTGATTTCCTTAAAAATACCTATTATCGTTCTAACTATTTTATTAATACCAGAGAACGAAACGATCTCGTTATTCATAATCAAAAAGAAGCTAAAAGCAGTGTTGGGGTTATTCTGGAAGTTAAAAAGCCTAAAAATAAAGCTGAAATGGTTAAGCGTGACAACCTTAATGATCAAGCTTTACAAGAGTTGGTTTCATATTTTTTGAGAGAACGAATTACTCATAAAAATTTAGAAATTAAATATTTAATTATTACTAATATTTATGAATGGTTTATTTTTGATGCTCAGATTTTTGAAAAATGTTTTTTTGAAAACAAAAAATTAATTGAACAGTTTGAAGATTTTGAAGCCAGACGCTTAACAGGAACCACGACGGAGTTTTTCTATAAAGAAATTGCTAAACCTGCCATTGAAGCAATTAAAGATGAACTGATATTTACTTATTTTGATATTCGAGAGTATGAACAAATTGTTAGAAATAATAATCCGGTAGACGATGAAAAACTGATCGCTTTATTTAAGTTACTGTCTCCTCAACATTTATTAAAATTACCCATTGCTAATGATAGCAATACTCTGGATAAAGGGTTTTATAGTGAATTACTTTATATTATTGGTTTAACGGAAGCGAAAGAAAAGAATAAAAAACTGATCAAACGTCAACCCCAAGATAAACAAACTTCGGGATCACTGATTGAAAATGCAATTTCACAACTCGATAGTTTAGATAAAATTTCTCGACTGGAAAACCCCGAACAATTTGGAGAAACTGAACCAGAACAACTTTTTAATATTGCGTTAGAGTTATCCATTACTTGGATAAACCGGATTTTATTCTTAAAATTATTAGAATCTCAACTTATAAGTTACCATAAAAGTGAAGGCAATTTTGCCTTTTTAAATTCAGATAAAATACATGATTTTGGGGATTTAGATCGGTTATTTTTTCAAGTATTAGCGGTTAAAACGAAAGAACGAAAACCCGATTTACAAATAATGTTTTCTCATGTTCCTTATTTGAATAGTTCCCTCTTTGAACCGACAGAACTTGAACATCAAACGATTGTTATTAGTAACCTCAGAGAAGAAAAACTTCCGATTTTTTCGTCAACGGTCTTAAAAGATGCGAATGGAAATAAACGCACCGGAGAACTCAACACCCTACAATATTTATTTGAGTTTCTGGATGCTTATGATTTTAGTAGCGAAGGGTTAGAAGGAATTCAAGACGAACAAAAAACCTTGATTAATGCTTCGGTTTTAGGGTTAATTTTCGAGAAAATCAATGGTTATAAAGATGGGTCATATTTTACCCCAGGTTTTATTACCATGTATATGTGTCGAGAAACTTTGCGGAAAGCCGTTATTCAGCAATTTAATGAAATTAAAGGTTGGAATTGTGAAACCTTAGATGATTTGTATGATAAAATTGAAGATAAAACGGAAGTAAATCAAATTATTAACCGCCTTAAAATTTGTGATCCGGCGGTGGGGTCAGGACATTTTTTAGTGTCGGCGTTAAATGAACTAATCGCTATTAAACATGATCTAAAGATTCTACAAGATAAAAACGGGAGACGATTAAAAGAATATCAAATTACAGTAGAAAATGATGAATTAATGATCACCGATAAAGAGAATCAACCGTTTACCTATACGCCTAAAAGTCGAGAAAGTCAACGCATCCAAGAAACTTTATTTCACGAAAAGCAAACGATTATCGAAAATTGTTTATTTGGGGTGGACATTAACCCGAATTCGGTTAACATATGTCGGTTACGGTTATGGATAGAATTGTTAAAAAATGCTTATTATAAAGCCGATACGAATTATACGGAGTTGGAAACCTTACCGAATATTGATATTAATATCAAGTGCGGGAATTCTTTAATTAGTCGCTTTCCTCTGAATGCGGATTTAAAACCAGCGTTAAAGAATAATAAAATTGATATTGAAACCTATCACAATACGGTTAAAATTTATCGCCATGCTGAGAATAAACAGCAAAAGCGAGAGATAGAAACGTTAATGAATACCATTAAAGGTAATTTTAAAACGACTCTTCAAGGAACTGACCCGAATAAAACGAAGTTAAGACAGTTAGAGGGAGAACTTGATAAATTAGAAAATCAACTTTTGTTATTTGAGGAAACGAAAGCTGAACAGAAAGCCAGGGAAAAGAAAATTGCGAAGTTAAATCTTGAGATTGATAAATTAAGGGTGGAAATTGCAGAAATTGAAAGCGGTAAACTTTATGAAAATGCGTTTGAATGGCGGTTTGAGTTTCCTGAAGTGTTGGATGATACAGGGAGGTTTATTGGGTTTGATGTGGTGATAGGAAATCCACCTTATATAGGAGGAAGAGAATGGGGATTAACAAAAACCGAATTCAATTACTATCTCAAGATTTATAAAGCAGCCGAATATCAATTTGATGCTTATATCCTCTTTTTTGAATTAGCTACTATTTTATGTAAAAATTTTATTTGCTATATTACTCCTAATACATGGTTAAATAACCAAAAAACTTCTCTAATTAGAGAGATAATTCTTCAATATAATCTATTAGAAATAGCGGATTATTCTAAAACGAAGGTTTTTAAAGATGCTACCGTTTTACCTGTTATTACACTGATTCAAAAAAATAAGAGCTTGTTTAATCCCACCTATATTTTAGTTCCCCATCCAGAAAATGTATCTCAACTTATACATAAATGTAAAATTAATCAGTCGATTTGGAATCAAGACGAGTTAAAGATTATTAATATTGATCTAATTCAATCCGATATTTTATTAAAAGAAAAAATAGAACAAGGGAGTCAAAACTTAGGAGATTTAGCGACGATAAAATTTGGAGTTAAGGTTTATCAAACTGGAAAAGGTAGACCTAAACAAACACCAGATGCGGCTAAGAATAAGATTTTTGAGGCTAAACAAAAACTAACAAAACAATATTTACCCTATATTAAAGGAAGAAATATCAATAAATATAGTTATGAATGGGATCAGGATTGGCTTGATTATGGAGAACATTTAGCCGAACCTAGAAATATTGATTTGTTTCAAGGTCAAAGACTCCTGGTAAGAAGAATAGTAGGAGAAACTTTAATTGCTACTTATCTTGATGAAGATTTAATTACGGGTCAATTATTGCAAATTGTTAAACCCGAAAATCCCAATTTATCAAAGATATTACTAGGAATTATTAATTCTAAATTGATCGCATATTATTTTAGAAAAAAATATAATAAACAAGATATAGTTTTTCCAGAAATTAGAATTTACGAACTTTTTTCTTTACCTATAAAAATCCCCGAAAATCAATCAATTTTTTTTAAATATATTGATAAAATTATTGTCGCAAAAAAATTATACCCTAATGCAGATACAACAACATTAGAACAGCAAATTGATCAACTGGTTTATCAATTATATGGATTAACAGAAGCAGAAATTAAAATCGTTGAGGGGATAACAGATGAGTGAATTAAAATATAATAGAAAGCGATCGCTTAACCTTGAGTCATAATCCAGTATCCGCATCCTCACTCACTGGCGATCTATAGCAATTTACTATAGTTTTTCCCATTCATCGCGGCTAATATTCGCCTGACGTAACAACCGACTGAGTAAATTTTTACTAATATCACCTTGATGGGGGTTAGGAATAGTTAACCTGACTTCATCCTTAATCATATATTGATGTTTTCCCCCAGGATATGGCCCTTTAAAACCTGCTAATTTCAAATAACGGACAAAATCTTTCCATTTAATTGCAGAAAATGGTGGCATTAAGCAACCTCGTCTTCAAAATTTAAGTTAATCTGGTCTAAAATCGGTAATTGATGACCCAAACGTAATCCTAAAATGATCCATCCTTCTAACGCATCTTGTAAATTTTCTCGACATTCCTCTAAGGTTTTACCACTACTCCAAACTCCCTGACAGTCGGGTATTTCTCCATAAAATATTCCATCATCTAAGATCTCATATTTTGCCCGATTCATCGCTGCGTAAATATAACCTGTTAACATCATTTCAAGTTTCCCTAACAATAGCTTTAATATTCATCATTAACTATAGTGGCTATTTTTTTCTATTTTCAGATTTTAGCATTGATGCAATCCTTTGCGGTTAGCGCGGTGCCATTCTATCCCCTATTTCTCCATCTTCTGTTAAATTGATTCAATATATAGAAATGTATAGAGGCGGTAACTTCCATGCACGATCTTGTCCTGAATGTGAATAATCTGCGAGTGCAATTTCAAACCGATGAGAGAATTGTTAAAGCGGTTGATGAAATCTCGTTTCAGGTTAGACGGGGACAAACGTTAGGAATTGTTGGTGAGTCCGGTTCAGGAAAATCTGTTACCGCTTTAGCCATTATGGGGTTACTGTCCCCAGTGACGTCTCAAGTCAGTGGAGAAATTTGGTTTCAAATTCCTGAGTCTGAGGAATATACCCCCTATTCCCAACCTGTTAATTTGTTGCAATTGTCGGATGTCCAAAAAGAAAATTATCGAGGCGGTCAAATTTCGATGATTTTTCAGGAACCCATGACCTCCCTCAATCCCGTTTATACGATTGGGTTTCAACTCAGCGAAGCGATTATGCAGCATCAACAGGTTTCCCCGAAACAAGCACTTTGGAAAGCTGCATCGTTGTTACAGGAAGTGAAACTGTTACCGAGTGATGACCAGTTAATGCAGCAGGCGCTAGATGAACAGCAAAATCAATCTGCATCTCGGTCTCTAGAGGAACTCAAAGATAAAAGAAGCCGCAAACGCGAACTGATTCAACAAGTGAATGCTCAAAAACGGGCTATGTTAGATCGATATCCCCATGAATTATCAGGGGGACAACTGCAACGGGTGATGATTGCGATGGCAATTTCCTGTAACCCAACGTTGTTAATCGCCGATGAACCAACAACGGCTTTAGACGTTACAGTACAGGCAACGATTTTAGACTTATTACAAGAATTGCAGCAACGGCGCGGGATGGCAATGATTTTTATTACCCATGATTTGGGAATTATTGCTCAAATTGCTGATGAAGTGGCGGTGATGTATCGAGGGAAAATTGTTGAGTCGGGAACCCTTCAACAAATTTTTATGGCGCCTCAAAATCCCTATACAAAAGGGTTAATGGCTTGTCGTCCCCGTTTAGATACCCAAGCAGAACGCCTAGCGACGGTATCGGATTTTATGGAAGTAATTACAACAGAAACGGGAGAAATCGAAATTATCGAAAAACCCGCTGCTGAAGTGTTTGCCGCCTATCCCAATACTTCTAATCAATCAACGATTTCCAATTTAACGTTAGACAATCCGATTTTATCAGTAAAAAATTTACGAGTCGCGTTTAAAGTCCCTGGAATGTTTGGGGAAATCAAACGGTTATTTATGGCGGTTAATGATGTTTCCTTTGAGGTTTATCCAGGGGAAACCTTAGGATTAGTAGGGGAGTCAGGTTGTGGAAAAAGTACCTTATCGAGAGCAATTTTACAATTAATTCCGCCTTTGAGTGGTCAAGTGTTTTTTGAAGGTCAGGATATTACAGCACCGCAATTTAGCACTTCGATGTTCAGTGGGTTTAAAAATTATTTAGATCAATTACAGTTTAACAAAAAAATGCGTTGGGTGAGGCGAAATATGCAAATTATTTTCCAAGATCCCTTTAGTTCCCTTGACCCTCGGATCAGTATTGGGGAAGCGGTAATGGAACCTTTAATTATTCATGATGTGGGAAAAACGAATAAAGAAAAACGCGATCGCGCAGCTTATTTATTAGAAAGAGTCGGGTTAAATCCTGATTTAATGCGACGTTATCCCCATGAATTTTCCGGGGGACAACGCCAACGAATTTGTATTGCGAGAGCCTTAGCATTGAATCCGAAATTTATTATTTGTGATGAATCGGTTTCGGCGTTAGATGTTTCTGTTCAAGCGCAGGTGTTAAATTTATTAAAAGAATTGCAATCAGAATTTAACTTGACTTATATTTTTATATCCCATGATTTAAGTGTGGTTAAGTTTATGAGCGATCGCATTATTGTGATGAATCAAGGCAAAATTGAAGAAATGGGAACCGCCGAACAAATTTATCGTCATCCTCAACAAGCTTATACGCGTCAATTAATAGCATCGATTCCCAGTGGAACGGTTAGAAGCAGTCGCCTGATTTAAAACCAAGGTTAACTTGATCAATGAGTCAGGGGTGCAAGTGTATTTTAATTTACGTTCTTTGAATGACAACCTGACTCTAATTTTTTATACAAAGATCTAGAGTAACTTAATTTTTAAGTACCTTCAAATTTCTTTATTTTGTTTTAATTATTATTTTGAGTTTTAATACAGTTTTCATCAATTTGTTAAATTTAATACTAAAATCTTTCAACTCTATGCTAATTTCCTAGCAGAGTAAACTGCCATAAGGCTCAATTTGACATTCACTGCATTTCAACTGAATGAGGTTTAAAAATGCCACTAACTAAGCGCTGTATCGCTGAGTTTATAGGAACGTTTTGGTTAGTCTTTGGGGGATGCGGAGCGGCGGTGTTTGCGGCTGCTTTCCCCGATGCCACTAATGCAATTGGAATCGGATTAACTGGGGTTGCATTTGCGTTTGGTTTAACCGTTTTAACGATGGCTTATGCCATTGGTCATATCTCCGGTTGCCATCTAAATCCGGCGGTTTCCTTTGGTTTATGGGCAGGAAAACGGTTTTCAGGCGGCAAAGACTTAGCTTTATATATTGTCTCACAAGTTGCGGGAGCCATTCTCGCATCACTGGTGCTGTACTTAATTCTAAGTGGAAAAGCCGGATTTGATGCAGTTGCCTTTAGAGAAGGTTCTAACCCATTTGCAACCAACGGATATGGCGATCATTCTCCTGGTGGTTATGGATTATTTGCTGCATTTCTTCATGAATTTGTATTAACATTCATGTTCCTGATGATCATCATGGGAGCAACAGACCCCCGCGCCCCCCAAGGTTTCGCACCCATCGCCATTGGTTTAGGATTAACCTTAATTCACTTAATTGGAATTCCCGTTACCAACGTTTCAGTTAATCCGGCTCGTAGCACTGGCCCTGCCTTATTTATTGGCGGTTGGGCGATTCAACAATTATGGTTATTCTGGGTAGCTCCAATTGTCGCAGGAATTGTTGCAGGGATAACCTATAACGCCTTGTTTGAAGATACGAAATCTCAAGCTGAACTTAATAAACAAGAATCATTTTAACTGTAGTTTTGTGTTCCAACTGACGTACAGTTGAGACTAAAAACCCCGATTTCTCAAAGAAACCGGGGTTTTGACTTGATAAGTAATTAAGCAAACGCCCCATTCGGTAACGGTTGTCTGCGCCGAATCCCAATCACGGCTGGACGAGGAGGGCCACTAGGATTCCCTTGAATATTACTAGGCCAGTTACTTCCCAGAGGAACATAACGTTGTTGATTAAATAAAGTTCCATCCAACGCCAACATTTCAATATCCCGATTTAAAATTGTCCCATTTCCAATCGGAACATCTTCCCCTGGATGTTGAACTGCCAAAATCAACGTATCCTTAATAAACGTGGGGCCAGTCATTTCACACCGGGGCGGGCCATAGGCAAAGGGCATCACCTGTCCGGCCATTGGGCCACTCATCGGAACCATAAACAGCCAGTTATTGCCAAAAACCCCGACTAAACTATCTCCACTTCCCGCTTCACGGTGGTTAATTTCTCTGGGTTCAGGATTCGCCCCTGTGCTGAAACCATTGTGTAAACTGGTGGACATATCCGTCACTCCCCAGACATTCCCTTGACTATCAAACGCCAAATTATCCACATTGGCAAACCCTGACCCTTCCTGGGTTCCTGCTTCTCCCCCTTTCTCCATCCGACTCCAGCGAAACGTTAACGCTTCGGGGTTATTATTGGTTTCAATAATTTTCATCAAATCCCCAGAAGGTTGTACCGCATTCACCGCCGGACTATACTTACCCACCACAAAAATTCGCGAGTCGGGATAACCATCACTTCCGGGAACTGCATCCGTATAAGCAATATAAACTTCTCCGGTTTGGGGATGAACATCTATATCCTCTGGACGCGCCGAGGGAGTTCCCCCCACCAAATTAGACGCTAAAAACGCATCCACTAAAATTGCGCCTTGGGAAGTGTAGAAATCAGATAAGCGTTTATTGCGATAACCCGGTAAAGCAGCGGCTTCGTTCTCTAAATTCACAATAAAAGAACCGCCATCTTCCGTTTGTCCCGCAATTCCAGCCCGTTTCGGAAGACGGGTCGCCCCGTTTCGTTGCGCTTTTCCGGTATTTCCTAATTCTTCAGACGCTATCACACTAGGCGTTACCGGGTTAGTCGGTGTACTGGGAACTAACGGAATCCATTCCCCTGTCCCATCGGGGTTGAACTTCGCCACATATAACGTCCCCGTTTCAAACAGGGAACTATTATTCGCGGAGAAAGGAGACTCCACTACACCCGCACTCATAAATTTATAAGTATGTCCGCCTCGACGGTCATCTCCCATAGACCCAACTAAACGCCGTCCGGGTTCAACACGGAAGCCAATATTTTCATGACGAAACCGACCTAACAGAGAATGTTTGCGGGGTCGGAAGTTCGGGTTTCCGGGGGCGACTTCCACCATCCAGCCGTATTTTTCCCCCACTAAGCCGAATTCAGCCCCCGTTGTCCCTTCAATATATTCGGTTTGGGTTCCGTTGGGGAGAACGTTTTCTTGTACCCCGACAAAAAACGCTTCACTCCCTTGAAAGTTTTCTTCGGCGGATAGAATGGTTCCCCAAGGCGTTGTTCCACCAGAACAATTATAAGCCGTCCCAATAATTCGGTTGCCTAACCCATCGGAACTCAAGGGAAAAACGTCTGTGGCGGCTGGGCCCGTTCCGATTAAATAGTTATCATCTCCTTGACGGTTTCCCCAAGCCGTAACATTCTGATAATTATCGCGACGTTCACGGTTAATACCTAATCCAGATAACCCATGAATACGACGGTTGAGGGGGTCTTGAACCACTTCAAAACGACCTGCTGAATTCTGACGAATTCTAACAATTGACCCCCCTAAGTTATACATAAATTCGCCTAAGGTTTCTCGATTTTTAACCGATAAATCTTTGCCAATAACCAAAGGAGCCGTTGTTTGCAGTCCGGCTAAATCTTCTGAGGTATCGGGTGCAATGAAAGACATCGGATAGGAGACATATTCATGATTGACCCAGAGATAGCCGTCGGTTAATTCTGAGTTTAAAGGAATAAATCCGGTGTAATCATTGTTATAGCCGAAATAATCGTTTTGATTTGGAAAAACGCGATCGCCCCAACCGACAATTATATAACGTTCATATTCGGGGGGAACCACTACATCATCGAGAACACCGTAACTCGGTAAATTGAGATTTCTTCCGGCGGGAATAATACTCCCCTGATTAATTTCAGTGGGTAAAAAGCTATCCATTCCCGTATAAGCAGGAACGGGACTCGGCAGTTTTATGGGTGTAAAACTCGTCGCCAGTTGAGCGTTTGCGGCTTCTAAGTTATTGCTCAGTAAATGACCCAATTTGGGGGTTAAAACAGAAGCCGCAGCACTACTTCCAAAAAAGATTAAAAGTTGTCTCCGAGTCAGTTTAGACATGAAATTAATGCTGATATTTTCCCTGGTATAAGTTGATAAAAACAAGGTAAATAACTTTATCCCCGCTATTGATTTTAATGAGGGAACTCAGAACAGTTTTTCTCAAGATGCTTTTTCGTTAAAAGCGATCACAACTGCGTTAATTTACCTATTTTTTACCTGTCAGGAAGCTTATCTAATTTAGATTAAGCATTGTTAAAATTAGCATTAATTAATTTCTGTTTAACACTTAATTAACATTGATTTAAGCTCTTTTGTATCTATTAATTAACACCTTTTAATCATCTCGATACCCTGGGTCATCTTCAATAGCGCGACGAGAACGGGGTGTTGACCGGGGTTGAGAAATCGGTTGAGGTCGTTGAATTTGGGGTTGAAGAGAGCGAGGCGTTTGTTGAGTGGGTTGAGAAATCAAATTTGGTCTTCGGTTGGGTGTTTCAGATAATGGGGTGTTAAAGCCTAGTAATTCTTCTGAACGCCCTAAATAACGAGTCCATTCGCCTAAATTAGGGTTATTTTGCCATTGAGAACGGGAAACGAATGTTTTTAAAATTGGAGAAATTTGTCCGTTTCGTTCTCCTAATATTAGAATTGAGATCTGCTCCAGATTCGGGTTATTTTTAAAGGTTTCGTTAAGGGTTTCAGTGGCTAAACGGTTTGCTTGTTCGATTAAGCTAGGATAAGATAATCCTTCTGCGTTAATGGTTAAATGATGGGTTTTTGTTTCAGTTAAAGCTTTTGGAGTTAACGTTAAAAGAAGACTAACGGTTAAACCCATTATGGCTAAAATGTGATGTTTAAAGTTCATAAGTCTGTTAATCAATCATCAGCTTTTCTGTGACGTTAACAGAATCGAATTAAAGGAGGATTATTAAAAGGTTAATTTTTTTATATAGTACAAGCCAACAACCCGGTTTCTCTGAGAAACCGGGTTTTTTAGACTAGAGAAACCGGGTTTATTACTTTAATTTTATAGAGACAATTCAAACTTTTATTAATAAACCCGGTTTCTTAGGAATAAATTTTTAACGCATCAGTAAAGGTTTCACAATAAACGGGTAGATTATAAGTAGCGGGATTAACAGATTTTTGATAAGTAAAATGACGATAATTTAAACAGAATCGATCCCAATCTGCCATCTGGATTTTGAATATTTTAATAAAAAAGTTAGCTAAAGTTAAAGATAAATTGAGTCTAAAATAAATCGGTTTCTTAAAATATTGACAAGCTTCTTCAACGGCTTGATTTAAGGTAATTGCTGAATTTCCTAATACAATTTTTTCAGGTTGATTAGAATTTGGGGGATGATTAACTAAATAATAAATAACTTGAGCAATATCAGCAGAATGGATAAAATGGAAACTTGCATCCGCTTGAAACCAACGAATTAAATTAATCCATTTCACCACATCAGGAATCCCGGAGGTTAAATGGGAATAAGGTTTATTATTGTCTCCCCCTAACACTAACGTTGGAAAAACAACCCGCAGAGGTGGTAATTGCTCAGAAATGGCTAATAATTTTTCTAAACATTCATATTTTGAACGAATATAATCTGTTCCGATTTCTCCCGCT
>JBMDYE010000439.1:0-14893 GCA_048595135.1 Planktothrix sp.
ATTATGTCTTGGGGGAAGCTTTTACAACCGGATTTAGTTCTGGGAAATTCGGTGCTCCATTTAACGCCAGATTTGTTAAAGCACCACCAGATCAAGGGTGTGGTACTCGATGTGGATGAAACATTAGTGCCTTTTAAAGAACGGTCTGTTTCGGAACCCCTCAAAGGTTGGGTTGATCTGATCAGACCGGATGTTTCCTTGTGGTTAGTCAGTAACAATATTAGTCAAGCGCGAATTGGCGCCATTGCTGAAGCTTTGGATCTGCCTTATATTAATGCGGCAGGTAAACCCTCTCGTCGTAGGCTCAAACGGGCTGTGGAAGCGATGAATTTACCCGTTGAACAGGTGGCGATGGTGGGCGATCGCTTATTTACAGATGTTCTCGCTGGAAATCGTTTAGGAATGTTTACGATCCTCGTGGAACCAATGGTTGATCCTGAAAATCTGCCTCCGGCTAACTCCGTCCGTGATTTAGAAGTTTGGATCTCTAAACTATTAGGAGCAACTCTACATTAATCAGTCATCAGTCATCAGTCATCAGTCATCAGTCATAGCGTGTTTCTTTTCTATTCCCTGGTCCCTGTTCCCTATTAATTCTTAATTCTTAATTCTTAATTCTTAATTCCTTTATTTATGTTTCCGACGATTGTTGTCAAAATTGGAACGTCGAGTTTAACGCAATCTGCCACTGGACATTTAGCGTTATCGACTTTAGCGGCTTTAGTTGAAATCCTCACCCAATTGCGACAACAAGGTTATGGGGTGGTGTTAGTGTCTTCCGGTGCGGTGGGAGTGGGACGCGATCGCTTAGGATTAACAGAACGTCCTCGGACAATTGCCCTCAAACAAGCGGTGGCGGCGGTGGGTCAAGGTCGGTTAATGCGGCTATATGATGATTTCTTCACCTCTGTCCAACAACCCATTGCTCAAGTGCTTTTAACCAGAGGAGACTTAGTACAACGCAATGGTTATGTTAATGTTTATAACACCTTCCAACAATTATTAAAATTAGGTGTGATTCCGATTGTTAATGAAAATGATACCGTTGCTGTCGATGAATTAAAATTTGGTGATAACGATACCCTTTCCGCATTAGTTGCCAGTTTAGTCGAAGCCGATTGGCTGTTTTTATTAACGGATGTTGCTCAATTGTATTCGGCTGATCCCCGTGAAAATCCCAATGCTCAACCGATTAGTTTAGTCACCAATATGGCGCAACTGGAAGAATTTCAAATTCAAACGGGAGATTCCCGCAGTGGGTGGGGAACCGGAGGCATGATCACGAAAATTCAAGCGGCTCGGATTGCAACGGGGGCTGGAGTCCGAACGGTGATTACCGAAGGAAAATATCCTCAAAATATCCAAAAAATTCTACAAGGAGAAGTGATTGGAACCCATTTTGAACCCCAAATTAGACCCGTCAATGCTCGGAAACATTGGATTGCCAATGTGTTAATTCCCATGGGAAAAATTTATTTAGATTCAGGGGCTGTCAAAGCAATTTCTCAAGGGGGAAAATCCCTTTTAGCCGCCGGAATCAAATTAGTTGAAGGCGGATTTCAAGCTCAGGATTCTGTTCAATTATGCGATTTAGATGGGTCTGAAATTGCCAGGGGATTAGTCAATTATAGCAGTGTAGAATTACAGAGAATTAAAGGGTTTCAATCGGAAAAAATTCCTGAAATCTTAGGGTATGAAGGGGCAGAAACCGTTGTGCATCGAGATAATTTAGTGATCACCCAACTTTATTAATGAGTTATCATTAATCAATTATCCGTTAGAAAGATTAGTGACAAGTCCCATCTTGCAAGTGGAGTGCGATGGTTGACTCTTTATTCTAATTGAGTCGGTTATCAGTTGGATCAAGTTACTGTTGAGTCTGCTAATAGGGTTTGGGATCGAGTGATTAATAATACGAAAGGGTAAATTTTTGGTTCGGTTTGGCGGAAGGACAGGGAGTATTGAAGCGCGATCGCATTTAGACGCAGAAGGGATCGAGTTTAATCAAAATCGTCGAATGAAGCTAGAGTAACAACGTTGGCACTTTTTGGTTGAGAAAGAATAATTGCCATTCGCTTTTTATTGGTGTATAAAGATTGAGAACTCCGTGTTAATACCTATCAATAAGCTTAAATTTTTGATAAATTGATAGAAGAAAAGGCTAAACTAAGGACAAACCCTGATTAGATCTGGGTTCAACTCATTAGCGTCGCTATCACTAAATTCTTTCTATAGGGACAAGATATGGCCGAAATCACTAAAGAAGAAATGCGAGAACGCTTGGGAAATATCGATCAAATTCGCGATATTATCTTTGGTTCCCAATTGCGTGATTATAACAATCGATTTGAGAAAATTGAGTCCGATTTATCCCTGCTTCAAGAGGATATTCAAACTCGGATTGAACAACTGAAGACCGTTTTAACAACAGAAATTAAATCTTCGGTCGATAATTTAGATAAAAAAATCAAAACATTGTCCTTAAATAGTCAAGAAGAATCTACGGATTTAAGACAACAACTGGATCGATTAAATCGTAAATTTTCCAGCAGTATTGAAGCTTTAGACGAAGCTTTAGATAATCAAACCAACGCTTTACGAGATGAATTAGGAGAAACCAGAGATAAATTACAAGATGAGGTAAGAACCCTGAAAAATCATGTACTTGAAGAACTTGATCGTCGCTTTTCTTTATTAATGGATGAGAAAACGTCACGGGATGACTTTGCCGAAATTTTATTTGAATTAGGCATGAGATTAAAAGGGACAGAATTTGTTCCCGCCATTAAACAAGCGGCAGATCAAAAAGTAAATGGAGGATTAGTGCTTCCTGAACATCATCTATAGTTGGGTTGAAAACGATGTTTTCAGACGATGAATCAAGGAAAGGTGATCAACCGCAGGGGTTTGTCTCTCAACAGAATCCATCGGATTCTAAGGGGGACGACCCTCTGCAATCTTTGATTGATTTATTAATGGATTTAAACATGACCTCGGATTCAGAAAAAAATCAATCTTCTGAATCTGCTGCGTCTGAAATTAAACCCGAATCTCCCCTTCAAGAATTTCCCCTATATCCAACAGCTTTTTCAACAGCGGAAGAAACCCGAAGTGAATCTTCGGAACATTTATCTCCTCAACCTCTAGAATTACCCCGACATCAAACCACAATTTCCGATTCACAAAAAACAGAAGAATCGTTGCTGCGACTGCTTCCATTGTTAGGAAAACCGCCAGAAAATTCCGTGGATGTCGAGTTTTCTGTTGCAGAGCCTGACCGTTCTATAACGGCTGAGAATCCTTTATCAGAAGTTCCATCTGTTTTGCCTTCTCAAGAACAGGATCTTGATCCGATTCTATCTATTTTAGAGTTAGTTTCAACGCCAAGTCAGGAACCTTCAGAAGTCAATTTATCTATCGAAAAAACAGACTCTTCTGATTTAGATAATCCGTTAGAACAATTGCAACAGTTGATGTTTGGTTCTAACCTAACAGAAGATATAGAACAGTTAAATCAGGTATTAGGATCGGAGTTGCCAGAAGTTAAGGCTTTAATAGAACGGATTAAAACGCAACTGCGGAAAATTGAGTATCAATTGTATGAACCGGAACAATTAATTGAATTATTATTACCCTGGATTGGGGATGTTTTAAACTTAAAAGTGAGTCAATCGAAAGAAGAGATTATTCGCGCTTTTATTCCGATTATTGATGAGGTAATCTTGGCGAAATCTCAAGCGGATCGACAAGCAATGAGTAACGCTATTGCGGATTTAATTCCCGAAGCAATTAAACAACAAATTGAAACGTCTCCAAAGGAAATAGCTCAAGCAATTGGCCCGGAAATGGGAGCCGCAATTCGAGAACAAATTAAAATTGATCGCAATGAAATTGCTCAAGCTTTAGCACCGATGATTGGACGTAGTATTAAAGAGCAAGTGGCTTTAGAACGGGATGCGATGGTTGATGCGCTGTATCCGGTTATTGGGAGTACAATTAGCCGTTATTTAGGGGAAGCTATTCGAGAAATTAATGAAAAAGTCAGTAATGCGTTGAGTGTGGAGGGAATTCAACGAAAAATTCAATCTAAAGTTCAAGGGGTTTCGGAAGCGGAACTGATTTTAAAAGAAGTCAGTCATTTTAGCGTTCAAGCCATATTTTTAATTCATAAAGCTTCCGGTTTAGTGATTTCTGAAATACAACAAATTGCGGGAGCTAGACTAGAGGCAGAAATGATCGCTGGAATGCTAACAGCTATCCGAAGTTTTGTGAATGATTGTATTGTTCAGTCGGGGGAGATTTCCGAACTTAATGAAATTGAGTATGGAGATTCTAAAATTATTATTGAAGTCGCAGGATATTGTTATTTAGCTGTGGTTGTTAAAGGAGAACCCCAGAAAAAGTTTATCAAAAAAATGCGAAAGATTTTATCGACTCTGATCATCAAATATGGTCAAGAAATTGAGGAATTTGATGGCGATCCTGATTTAGTCCCAGAAGGAGTTCCTTGTCAACTTGAAGCGTTGATGAGAGTGGCAACTAAATTGAAAAAAAACCGATCTCTGCTTCCGTTAATGGTGGTTAGTTCAGTATTCGTCGCTTTAATTACGATTCCTTTGGGATGGCATCAATATCGACAAACCCAATTCAGAAATTTAGAAACTCAAATTACGGAAGCTTTAAAGGCAGAACCTGAGTTAGCAGTTTATCAGTTGCAGGTTGAGGCTCAACCGGAGAAAGTAATTTTAGCGGGGAAATTACCCCAAGTTCGATTAAAGCAAAAAGCGAATGCGATCGCCCACAGTATTACCCCAAATTTGCTGATTGATAATCAAATTATTGCGGTTAAAATTCCTCCCGATCCGATTAGAACAGCGGCGGAAGTAAAACGAGTTGTCACTGTCTTCAATCAATTGAGTGGAATGGCAATTTCAGCGTCGTATAAAAATTCTCAAGTTACGCTAAAAGGAAGTGTAATTCAACCTGAAGATGTGGAGAAAGTCACCCAAGCCTTTAAGAAAATTGAGGGGGTTGATTCCGTCATTAGTACCTTGAATTTAAAACCGCTACCGATTGGAACGCGCCTCTATTTTACTTTTAAATCCGCCACAGTGGTTCCAGAAGATATCAACGGAAAATTGTTACCGATTGCTAACTATTTAAAACGATATCCTGATCTAAAATTAAGAATTATTGGCTATAGTCCAACTGCGGAGAAATCAAGGAAAAAGGTTAATTTAGCCTTAGAACGAGCTCAATCGGTACAAATGATTTTAGAAGATTTAGGCATTGATCGGCGTCGGTTGGAAACTCAAGGAAAAACAGAACGTCCACCGGGGGTTGCTCAGAATCAAGATTCTTGGTTGAGTCAAATTGTTTTATTTGAGGTAATATCATCTTATCCTAATACAAAATAAAAATTATGATTTCTAAAAAAATTTGCTTAATTGGTGATTTTGGAGTTGGGAAAACCAGCTTGATTCGTCGGTTTGTGGATCGTCAGTTCAGTGATCAATATCTTTCAACGGTAGGAGTAAAAATTTCTCGTAAGGTTGTTGACGGCGAGCTACTAACTCCCGGAAAAGCCGAGTCAGTTCAGCTTTTAATTTGGGATATTGAAGGTCATACTAAATTTAAAGCGATCGCACCCAGTTACTTACAAGGGGCGAGTGGTGCTGTGATTGTTGCCGATGTAACTCGTTTAGAAACTGTGGAAAGGCTGTCAGAACATATTCAATTATTTTTTTCCATTAATGCAAAAGGATTAATTGTTGTAGCTTTTAATAAAGTGGATTTATTAAGTGAATTGGAACTCAAACAGGTCGTTAAACAGGCTCCAGAAGCGATTCATTTAGAAAGAATTTTATCCTGTTATCAAACCTCTGCTAAAACAGGTGTTTATGTTGATGAAATGTTTCAATTATTATGCAAAAATTTTATTGCCTCTTAAAAGTCAATATTACAATAAACCTCAAGTTTGGAAGTTGTTATGAGTAATTTTTTGAAAAAAATATTAGCCCCTAGACAAATTGAGTATTTAATCATTAACTCTCAGTTGATTATTACAGAATTATCTTGGGGAGTGAGTCGCTTTGCCGATAGTATAGAGCCAATTAAAGTTGGCTTTGATGTGTTAGCAGTGTTTCCAGAATTCATCGGACTCGAAGAAATATTTAATAAAATTCTCAGGAACCAAATTGATCAATTTGAATTGAAAGGAATTTCTCGAATTACCCCTCCTGAAAAAGTATTATACTTTGATATTTTTATTGTAGCAAATCCTGATTCTATTATCAAAGAAAATCAATTATTAATTCTTTTTGAAGACACAACCGAATGGATTTTAAAAGAACAAAAAATTACGCAGGTAGCTAAAGAATACGGATTAGCATTAAGTCGGTTAGAAAAAACAAAAATTTATCTGGATAAAATTATTAATTCCATTCTTGATTTATTAATTGTTACGGATGAAAAAGGAACAATTAAAATTGTTAATAAAGCCATTCAAGTTTTATTAAATTATCAAGAAGAAGAGTTATTGAATCAACCCATTTCTATAATTTTTGATCCTCAAACTTTATTAAATCCTAAAACCCTTCTTAACTTGTCTTCTCATTCTTCCCAATTAACCCCTTTTGAAACCTTATGTAAAGCTAAAACGGGAAAAACGTTTCCGGTTTCTTTCTCCTGTGGTTTGCTTTATTCTGATCCTGATGCTCCCCAGGAATTTGTTTGGATGGGTCGAGATATGACCGAGGCTAAACGCGTTGAACTTCACCTGCGTCAGCAAGCCGAACGGGATCGGTTAATGACCCGAATTACTCAACGGATTCATCAGTCATTAAGCTTAGAAATCACTTTAGAAAATACGGCGTTAGAAGTCCGACAGGTACTCCAAGCAGATCGAGTTTTAATTTATCACTTTGAATCTGAACAAGAAGGAAAAGTGATGGCAAAATCTATGGCGAATTCACGGATCGCTGAAATCTCTAATTTAAATGAAAATGTTGAATTTAATTCCATGCTGCTTTCTTATTTTAGCCAAGGAATCACTCAAGCCTTGGATGATATTTATCAAGCACCCGTCGATGTCGATTTTTTAAATCTATTAATTCAATTAAAAGTTAAAGCTCATTTAATTATTCCTATTTTTATTATCGATTCTCTCCAACTTCCTAACGAAACCCATTTATTATGGGGATTATTAATTGTTCATCAATGTGATTATCCTCGCTGTTGGCAACAATGGGAAATTAAATTGTTAGAAGAATTAGCGGTACAGGTCGCGATCGCGATTCAGCAAGCAGAACTGTATGAACAGTTAAATCATGCGAATCAAGAATTAGAAGGATTAGCCGTTATTGATGAACTAACGCAACTGGCAAATCGTCGCCATTTTGATCACTCCTTATATCAAGAATGGAATCGACTCAGGAGAGAAAATGCCCCTTTATCACTAATTTTAATCGATATTGATTATTTTAAACAATACAATGATACCTATGGTCATTTAGGAGGAGATTTTTGTTTACAGGAAGTGGCTCGTATTTTACGACAAGCTGGAAAACGGGAGACCAATTTAGCGGCTCGTTATGGCGGTGAAGAATTTGCTCTCATCTTACCTAATACCAACATTGAAGGTGCGATTCAGATTGCTGAAATTCTTCGTTCTGACGTTGAGGCTTTAAAAATTGCTCATGCGACCTCTAAAATTAGTGATTATATAACCGTCAGTATCGGAGTCGCAACGCTTATTCCTAAAGACCATTTAACGCCCAAAATGTTGCTTCATCAGGCGGATCAAACCCTTTATTTAGCAAAAAATAATGGTCGAAATCGGGTCTGCTGGATCTCAACATAATGAACAATTCTCACGGGTTGTATTCCCTGAGTTGTCATAATCCTAGCATCCAGTCAATGAGCATTAACTTATCGTTTTTGAGAGAAAGCTATGGATTTACTATTACAACAATTTTTAAAAGTTCGTCAAACGGATTATCTCGTTTTAGATCAACACTTTAAAATTCAGGAAAGTTCCGATAAAATTGGGCAATTTACAGAAAACTATGAACCTGTTCAATTGGGACAGGATGTTAGAGATTATTTCCCAGAACTGATTGGAACTGAAGCCATTATCGAGGCGATTCTGCAAGGAGAGCAGGAAAATTTTGAGTTAAATGCCATTACTCGGCAAAACGCGGATCACTCCTTAGTTTACTTTAATATTTACTTTATCAGATTTTCCCTATCAACAGAAGTTCATCATCAGCTAATTTTGTTGTTTGAAGATGCGACGCAACGGATGAATTTAGAACAAGCTTTAGTACAAGAAACCAATGAATCTCGCTTGCTTTTAAATGCTTATTCTCGATCCCAAAATTATATTAATAAAATCATTACATCAATGGAGGATAGTTTAATTGTTACCAATCAAAAAGGAATCATCAAAAAAGTGAATGCAGCCACCTTATCTTTATTAGGATATCAGGAGCAAGATTTAATTCAGCAGCCTTTGGCTTCTATTGTTAATAATGATAGTTTTTTAAAACAATTTTTGAATGAACCTACTTTAGATGATGAAGAAATTTTATTCAAAAATATAGAATTATCCTGTCGAAAAAAAAACGGAGATAAAATTATTATTGAATTTTCTATTTCTGCCTTGAGAACAGATTTAGATAATTCTCAGGATTTAATTTATGTTGGTCGAGATGTAACCGCCCGGAAACGCGATCAGCAACGAATGTTAGCTCAATATCAAATTTCACGAGTTCTCTCAGAAGCCAATCATATTTCTGAAGCATTGATTCAGATTTTACTGGTCGTTTGTGAAACCCTAGAATGGTCAATTGGGGAAGTGTGGATGCCCGATGATATTAATGGTTCATCATTAATTTTAGACCCTCATCATCCCGATGCAGATTCAAATTTACCCGAATCATTGCCTAAACTCCATTGTATAGAACGGTGGGGAAAACCCATTTTAAATCTTGAAGAATTTAACGAAGAGAGTCAATCCATTACCTTTGAGTTGAATGGGGGATTACCCGGTTGTATTTGGGGAAGTGGGTTAGCCGATTGGATTGAAGATATGATGGAAAATGATCAATTTATTCGGCGTGATTTAGCGAAAAAATTAGGGTTACACACCGCTTTTGGCTTCCCGATTAAAGATGGGAAAGAAGTGTTAGGAGTGATTACGTTTTTAAGTCAAGACGTTCGCTCTGCTGATGCCGAATTAATGCAAACTATGACTGCCATTGGTAACCAGTTAGGTTTATTTATTAAACGAAAACGGATGGAAATTGCCCTCCATCATCAGCAACAACAAACAGAACGATTGCTGCTCAATATTTTACCAGAGCCGATCGCCAACCGATTAAAACAGGAACCCAAAACCATTGCTGAAAATTTTGCAGAAGTCACGGTTTTATTTGCAGATATTGTAGGATTTACCCAAATTTCTTCCTCTTTGAGTCCCATTGCTTTAGTGACTTTATTAAATGATTTATTTTCAACTTTTGATCGATTAACTGAAAAATATGAATTAGAAAAAATTAAAACCATTGGAGATGCTTATATGGTGGTCGGAGGATTACCCCATCATCGACCGGATCATGCGGTCGCGATCGCTAATATGGCTTTAGATATGCAAGCGGCAATTCTTGACTTTAATCAAGAACATAATAAAGCGTTTAGTTTGCGAATTGGCATCCATAGTGGGCCCGTTGTGGCGGGTGTGATTGGGATCAAAAAATTCCTCTATGATTTATGGGGAGATACGGTTAATATTGCTTCTCGCATGGAATCTCATGGACTGGCGGGACGCATTCAAATTAGTGAGGACACTTATAAACTGTTACCGAATCAATATATTGTGGTTAAACGGGGGATGATTTCGATTAAAGGAAAAGGGGCAATGAATACTTACTTTTTATTGGGGAATAAACAAGAAAATAGCCCCTCAATTTTGTCTCAAATGCTTCCTGCAAAACATCTACCAACCAAATTAGCAACTCAGCGCATGGTGGAAATTCTACATAATAAACTAGCAGAAAATTCAGATTTAGATTTCTTTGAAATTGAATCAGGCAGTTGAGATAAAATAAAAGAATCTGAACCATAATTGCTCCTTGGACAATGACGTTAGCAGAATCTTGGATAAAAGAATGGCGTTCTCAACTGGAAAACGATTACCCCAACCACAGTTCCCACAGCAAAGACAGCATTGTTCGCTGGTTACTGGGGGAAAATCCTGAACAACTCGATACCTTGTCTCCAGAACAACAAGACCGGATCAAACAAGGGTTGAATTTTCGGTATCGCATTCTGCAACAACGCTATTTTGAAGTGTCCCCCCAACAAGCGTATCGTCATTTAATGCAACGCTTAAGCAGTTTAGTGATTTTACGCCAAAAAGTTCGGTTATGGGTGGCTACCAGTCGAGATCGTCAGCGTCAAGTGGTGGATGTTTTACAAGAAGTGGTTCAGGAAATGTTGAATAGCGATCGCTATTTACAACAACAATTATCATGGATTTCTGATTGTACCCATGATCCTAAACTTCGCAATGCGTTACTATTAACAACCTTAGAAGAATATTGTTTACGACCCATTAGAAATCAACCTTTATTAGCCTATCGATTTGTCAACTATTTACGCCGTTCTCAACGGGGAGGCTTAACACAAGTTCCTGTGGGAGAATGGGTGAAACAAATTTCTGAGGAAGTGTTGTCTAATGAAACAGAGGAATCGGTGAGTTTATTGGATCAGCAAGCGGTTTCTTACTATGAAGAACAGCAGGAATATGAAGAACAAAAAAGCCAACGATTAACGGTACAAACGGAATTTGAAACTTATTTAAAAGAAAATGTTGATCCGATTGCAGCAGAATGGTTAAAATTGTATTTACAAGGGTTATCTCAAGATGCGATCGCTCAAAAATTAAACGTTCCCATTAAACAGATTTATCGATTACGAGAAAAAGTTAGTTATCATGCGGTTCGGAATTTTACCTTAAAACAAAAGCCGGAATTAGTGAGCAATTGGTTAGGGACTTCTCTCACCGAAAATCGCTTAGGACTCACCTCAACTCAATGGGAAATCTTTTGGCAAAAGTTAAACCCAAACCAACAAGAATTAGTCAATCATTTACAAGCAGGGGAAACGGTTGACGCGATCGCCAAAGCCTTAAACTTAAAAGTAACACAAGTTTATAGCGAGTGGGTCACAATCTATTTAATTGCCCAAGAAATTCGCAATGGGTAAAATTACTTTTTCTCCCGATCATTTGTTGGATGCTCTCTACCCATCATCTAATTATGTAGGATGGGCTCTGCCCATCATCATTTATTTTATTTAAAAGGGAATAGATATCGTTCATCAATTATTATTGATTGGATTTAAAATTAGGGGATGATGGGCAGAGCATCGTCCTACAATTCATTATTTGTTGGATTTGAAGTTAGGGGATGATGGGCAGAGCATCGTCCTACAGTTGTCCATTTCACCAACAGCACGTTAAAATAAGATTGATGAATGCAGCAACTTATCCCTATCAACTGCTTTTTACCTGGGCTAGCAGTTGCTAAAATAGATAGGAGGTCTGATTTCGGAGGAATTGAATTCTTAATTCTTAATTCTTAATTCTTAATTCTCTACCTTATGATTCCCCAAAAACTTACCCTGAAAAATTTCCTCAGTTATCGTGATACAACGTTAGATTTTAGTGGGTTACACACCGCTTGTATTTGTGGGCCGAATGGGGCGGGAAAATCGTCTTTATTAGAAGCGATCGCCTGGGCAATTTGGGGCAGTAGCCGCGCGGAATCGGAAGATGATATTATCTATATGGGAGAAGTCGAAACCCGTGTGGATTTTACCTTTATTTGTCAAGGCAATTTATATCGCGTCATTCGCAACCGTCGGCGCGGAAGTTCCGGTTCTTTAGAATTTCAAATTTGCACTACTCCCCTTAATGATATTACTGATTTAGAAGATGTGAAATTTCGCCCCCTTACAGAACGGGGAATGCGCGCTACCCAACAAAAGATTTTAGATCATATTAAACTCGATTACGACACCTTTATTAATTCCGCTTATTTACGTCAAGGTCGGGCGGATGAATTCATGATTAAACGCCCGACAGAACGGAAAGAAATCCTCGCCAGTTTATTAAAATTAGATGAATACGATGGGTTATCAGAAAAAGCTAAAAATTTAGCCAAAGAATACAAAATTAAAGGGGAAGTTTTACAACAAAATTTAGAAACCAATCAAGCCCAACTGCAACAACAACATCAACTCGATCAAGAAATTCGCCAATTAGAAACAATTATTCAGCAACTTCAAGAAAAACAAACGCAAGACCGAGAGTATTACCAACAGCTACAAACCCAACAACATCATCGCCAAACCTGGGAAAAACTGCTAGCCGGACAACAGCAACAATATCAAACCTTTTCCCAAGAATACCGACGCTTACAACAGGAATTAAACGTAACTCAACAGCAACGCCAAAGCTTAGAAGCGGTTCTAAACCAAGAATCAGAAATTCAAGCCGGATATCAACATTTACAAACCTTACAAACGAGAGAAGAAACCCTTTCTAATCAATTTAAAATTTATCAAGAAGCTCAACAGCGTCGTCAACAGTTACAGGAACAACAACGCCAACATCTAAATCAGTTACAACAACAAATTCAAACCTTAGAAGCCCGTTTAGAAGCCGTTAATCAACAAGAACAAGATTATTTACAAACCCTGAGCCAACAAGATGAGATTGAAACCGCATTAGGACAACTTCAAGCCGCCAAAATTCGTTTAACTCAATTTGATCAATTGCAATTAGAAGTGACTCCCTTATTGCAACAACGTCAACAGCTACAACTGCAATTAGATCGGGCGCAAGCGCGACAATTAGCACGGTTAGAGGAATTAAGAACCTCTGTTACTCAACTGAAAAATAACTTAAATTATTATCATCCGCAAGTTCAACAAGCTTATCAAAATATTGTTGAGCAAATTAATTATTTAGAAACCAAACGAACCCGAAAAGATTGGGTGATAGAAAAAGGACAGGAACGAAAACAGTTAATAGAACGGTTGAATCTGAAACACCAAGATTATGAAAAGAAATTAGAAGAATTAGATCAAAAATTACAACTGTTATTAAATTTAGGAACCGACGTAGAACCGGAGGAGGTAGAAGAACAACCCCTTTGTCCGTTGTGCGATCGCCCCTTAGATGAACATCACCGAAATCTAGTTATTTCTAAATATCAAAGCAACCAAGAAGAAATTAGAAATCAAATTTGGATTTTACAAGAACAATTAGCCGTTGCGGAACAAAAAATTCAAACGTTACGGGACGAATACCGACAACTCGATCAAGAATTATCCTCTTATAATGAAATCCGAGAACAACGGGGAAAATTGCAAGCACAACTCGATGCGTTTTCTCAAGATCAGCAACGGTTTGTTGAGTTAAATCGGGAATTAATCCAATTAGAACAAACCTTACAAACCGGAAGCTTTGCAACGGAACTGCATCAAGAATTAAACCTACTGGAACAACAACTCACTCACTATAATTATAGTGAACAAAATCATGCTTTAGCTCGAAATGAGGAAAAGCGGTGGCGTTGGGCTGAAATTAAATCAAGTCAAATTCAAGACGCCCAAAAACAACTCACCAAACTGCAAACCCATAAACCCGAATTATTAAGCCAAATTCAAACCCTGAATCAACAATTCATCGAAGAAAAAAACTATTCTGAATTCCAACAACAAATTAGTCAGTTAGACCAATATATTGTTGATATTGGTTATAACTTAGAAGAACATAACTTGATTCGTTCTGAGTTGCGCCAAGCTCAAATTTGGTTAACGCGAACTGAACAACTTAACCAAGCTAAACAACAATATCCGATTTTGCAAGAACGGAGTCAAGAACTGCAACAGTTAATCGAATCTCGACTAGAAGATTTAGAAAAAATTCAAGAACAAATTGAACTCCTCCAACAACAGTTAAAAGAAACTCCTGACCCAACTTTAGAGTTAAAACAACTCGACCAACTGATCCAAAAACAACGACAAACCCTCGATGGTTATTTAAGCCAACTGGGAAGTCTACAACAACAACAAGCGCAATTAGAATCTCTTAAAACTCAACAATTGGAACTGAAAGAACAATTAGAACAAGCTCGCCATCAATGTCGGGTGTATCAGGAATTAGCACAAGCGTTTGGAAAAAATGGCATTCAAGCGTTAATGATTGAAAATGTTTTACCGCAATTAGAAGCAGAAACTAATCAGATTTTATCCAGATTATCTGCCAATCAACTGCACGTTCAGTTTGTGACTCAACGCACCGGAAAAAGTAGCCGATCTTCTAAAAATTCAGCAAAAATGATCGAAACTTTAGAAATTTTGATCGCCGATGCGAGGGGAACTCGTTCTTATGAAACTTATTCAGGAGGAGAAGCCTTTAGAATTAATTTTGCGATTCGATTAGCCTTAGCTAAACTATTAGCACAACGGGCGGGAACATCATTACAATTATTAATTATTGATGAAGGATTTGGAACCCAAGATGCGGAAGGATGCGATCGCTTAATTGCTGCCATTAATGCGATCGCATCTGATTTCGCTTGTATTCTAACGGTGACCCATATTCCCGCTTTAAAAGAAGCCTTCCAAGCGCGAATTGAAGTGAGTAAAACTGCCCAAGGTTCCCAACTTCACCTCTCCATGTAATAGTTCAGTTTGCTTTGGTTAAACAATCCAACCAACCGGATCAACAAAGTTAAACTTTCCTTAAAAAAAAATATAAATAGCTTGGCTCATGGAAAAATCTTTTACAATAGTACAGTCATCTATCTGGAGTCGGAGG
>JBMDYE010000440.1:0-21764 GCA_048595135.1 Planktothrix sp.
GGTAAACGAATGGTTCGGCCTTTTTCAGCGATCGCACGGGTTATGGCTTGACGAATCCACCAATAGGCATAAGTGGAAAAGCGATATCCTTTCGTCGGATCGAATTTTTCCACCCCCCGTTGCATTCCAATCGTTCCTTCTTGAATTAAGTCCAACAAGTCTACATTGCGCTTGATGTACTTTTTCGCTACAGATACGACTAAACGCAGGTTTGCCTCAACCATCTTGCGCTTGGCAATTTGGCCTTCCTCAATCACCTGTTCTAGTTCCGCTTCTGATAACTCTACCGCTTTCGCCCATTCAGTAAAATTAGGTTCGCGACCTAACTCAATCGCTAGATCCTCTTTAATCTCATGAACAGCGGTACAGCGTTGAACCTGTTTACCGTACAGAATTTCCTGTTCATGGGTTAGCAGGGGAACGCGACCAATTTCTCGTAGATAAGCGCGTACAGAGTCTGTGTCTGATGTTTTAGCAAATTTCATGGCTCATCTCCGGCTGGATATCTCAACCTATTAAGGTCTGATTAGTCAAGCCCCTACTCGAAGCTCACGCTAGAAAAGCAAACGGGCATTGGTACTTGTTCCTGTTCCCTTGTCCATAGGACACCTAGCAAAACTTCGCTAGTTGGGATTTATAAGCAATGTTAAGCAATCTTGAAGTTGGGTGACGTCAAGCCGTTAACATATCTCAATTATATGTTAAGAACTTTAACATTTCTTAGAAAAACTGGCTATCCCCCCTAAGACTTAATCAACTCCTACTCAGATATACGTTGCTAAAAGCTTAACGGCTAAAGCCTTTCAGGACTGCATCACGGAAAACAAAAGCCTCGAAATTTTTGTAAAGGGGACAAGGGGACAAGGGGACAAGGGGACAAGGGGAAGGGGAGACTATTTTTTCTGCATAGCTGCCTTCTGCCTCCTTCCTCCTGCCTCCTAATGACTGGTAACTGAATTAACTGCTAAACTTAATCCCTAGCTTGTACTGAATCTTTTATACATAACGAATAGATAAACTTCCTATGACCTATTGCCTCGGCATTGTGACGAATACTGGTATTGTAATGGCGGCAGATTCCCGCACTAATGCGGGTGTCGATTACATTTCTACCTATCGCAAATTATTTGATTTTTCTAAACCTGGCGATCGCGTTCTTCTCTTATGTACCGCCGGAAACCTATCCATTACCCAAGGAATTATTAGTGAATTAGATCGAGATCTCAAAAGTCAAGAAGAAATTAATTTACATACCATTCCCTCCCTTTATGAAGTTGCTCGATATATTGGCGGAAAACTTAGGAAAATCCAAGAACTTGATGAACCTTGGCTTAAAAAAGATGGAATAGAACCCCAATGCACCCTATTATTAGGAGGACAAATTCAAGGACAAGAACCTGGATTATTTTTAATTTACAATCAAGGCAACTTTATTCAAGCCACTAGAGAAACCCCCTTTCTCCAAATTGGTGAAACCAAATATGGAAAACCTATTTTGGATCGAACCTTAAGTTTTAATACCAACTTAGAAGCGGCTGCCAAATGTGCGTTGCTATCGATTGACTCGACAATGAAATCTAATATTTCTGTCGGGCCTCCCATTAATATAATCATGTATCAAAAAGATACCTTCGTGATTGAAAATTGGTTAAAACTGCGCTTAGGTGATCCTTATCTCGCCAAAATTCGGAAACTTTGGGAAGAATGTCTGAAACAAGCCTTTGATCACATCCCGAATATTGATTGGCAACATCGAGGTAGTGACTCAACGGAAGATATTTTAATTGATTAAAGAAGGCAGTTTTCGCAGACAGGAGGTAGAGGAGAATTCTATTAACAGTTACCGCTTCCCTGTTAACCGTTAATTCTCAAAGAATCATGTCAAAGTCGGGTCGAATTTATTGTTTTAGAGCCAATTGGGAACCCTCTCATCCAATTAATGAACAAACAATTCCAGATTGGTTGCGTGTGGGAACCAATTGGCAAGGATATACAATTTGGACAGTTCCTTGGATTTCTGATGTGGCTAGGATAGTCGGTGCTTTGGAAATTGACGATTCTCCCGATGGGTGGAAATCCTATCTGGAAAGTTTAGGCTTTGAAAATGTGACTCAAGTTTTTGGAGAAGATTTATTTGAAGAAACCCTTTATTCTATCTGAGTTGATTACAAATCATCAAACTTAATCAATAACCCAAAACCCTTTCTCTCGCCATTTTTGTTCCAGGAGAGCTTTTTCTAGCTCAGAGGTTTGAATCAATCCGGCGCTCACTAAAAGTTCTCCCAACATCCGCTTATGACTGGCTTGAATGGCAAGCATTTGTTCGAGTTGTAGAGAAGAAATTAAGCCTTTACGAACTAAAATCTGACCAAGCATCATAACACGACACCAAAAAGAGGGTTAATAGATGCGCCCTAATGGTGTTTGATGAATCTAAAGTCTTGAATCTTTAGTGTAATTTAAAGAATTATATGAAATCCCTGAAGTTTTGCTCCACATTTTTTCCTGATCTTTAAATAAAACAATTCGGTTAAAAAATGAAGCCAAAGAGACAAGGGGAGGATTAATCGGTAAATTAGGATTAATAAGGACGACACTGTTCATGGTGAAAGGCTACACTACCTCAAAGAATCTGTAACTCTAAATCAACTTATATCTACCCCAGCTTCACTTATGCACTTGCTTAATCATTATTAATCAGTCCGATTCAACCAAGCCCTGGTTGATAATAGTTTGGGTTCATAGCAGGTACAAGCCAAAAACCCAGTTTCTTTAACAATGCACATCACTCCTTTGAGGAAGCTGTAGAAGAAACCGGGTTTTTGAGTCTCCAATAGCAGCTACAAGCCAAAAACCCAGTTTCTTTAACAATGCACATCACTCCTTTGAGGAAGCTGTAGAAGAAACCAGGTTTTTGAGTCTCCAATAAACTTTATTCTACTCAAAACCGCGATCAATCAGCTTGTCGTGTCGGGATATGATGGGTAGATGTGCTTTAATCGTTGCATTCTATGGATTAAAAACATGAAAATCGGATTGATTGGGACAGGATTAATGGGACAGCCAATGGTGCTGCGACTCAAGGAAGCTGATTTTGATCTTTATGTTTATAACCGCACCGTCTCTAAGTTAGAACCGTTACAACAAGCAGGTGCGACAATTTTAGAGACTCCACAAGCCTTAATTGCCACTTGTGACTATGTTTTATTAATGTTAACCAATTATGCTGCAATTCAAGAGGTGTTACTTTCACCAGATGCTAAAGCGGTTTTATCCAGCAAAACAATTATTCAAATGGGAACCATTTCTCCAACGGAAAGTAAAGTGATTCAAGCGGTTGTTGTAGAAGCGGGTGGCGAGTATTTGGAAGCGCCTGTTTTAGGAAGTATTCCTGAAGCAAAAGCGGGTACTCTTCAAATTATGGTGGGGTCTACAGAAACTCAATTTCAAAATACATTGAATCTATTGAAGCAATTAGGAGAACCGAAATATATTGGAGAAGTGGGGACAGCTTCCGCTTTGAAATTAGGGTTAAATCAACTCATTGCTTCCCTAACAACTGCTTTTGCGTTGAGTTTAAATTTTGTTAAAAATCAAGGAGTAGACGTTGAACTGTTTATGGAAATTTTACGCAAAAGTGCTTTATATGCTCCCACGTTTGATAAAAAATTACAAAGAATGTTAGAGGAGAATTATGAGAATCCGAATTTTCCCACTAAACATTTATTAAAAGATACCAATTTATTTTTACAAGAAGCGTCAGCAATGGGATTAAATGCCAGTTTATTAGAAGGCGTTCGTGAAATATTAGAAAAAACCCAAGAGAAAGGGTTAGCCGATGCCGATTATTCTGCTTTATTTGCTGCCATTAAACCGTCTCAGCAATAATTTTCTTGTTCCTTGTGTTCCTTGTTGCTAGGTAGAACCTAGCAATACATAGAAGCAGGCTCCGCCTGCTGTCCAATTGAGGCAGAGCCTCAACCTGACCCGTCCCCTGGTGGAACCAGGGAACAAGGAAATAACTGATAACTGATAACTGATTAAACCCCAGCAGGTTGTTCCAAAATTAACTTAGCCCGTTTCACCTGTTCAGGAATATCAACAGGATAATCCCCTGTAAAGCAAGCCGAACAGAACGTATTCGGATCTTCTCGCGTTGCTTTTAACATTCCTTCCCAACTTAAATAAGCTAAGGTATCTACCCCAATTTGTTCTTGAATTTCTTCAACGGATTTTGTCGCCGCAATCAGTTGTTCTTGACTATCCGTATCAATGCCATAGAAACAAGGATGGGTCACGGGAGGGGATGAAATTCTCATGTGAACTTCCGTCGCCCCCGCATCTCGCAGCGCCTTAACAATCTTACGGCTGGTGGTTCCTCGAACAATCGAATCATCGACAATAATCACCCGTTTTCCTTCCAGAACATCTCGAAGCGGGTTTAACTTCATCCGAATTCCTGACTCCCGCATACTTTGGGTCGGCTGAATAAATGTCCGTCCCACATAGCGGTTTTTAATTAACCCTTCTGCAAACGGAATCCCTGATTGTTGGGAAAACCCAATTGCGGCGGGAATTCCAGAGTCAGGAACCCCAATCACAATATCCGCTTCCACAACGGATTCTCTCGCCAACACTCGCCCAATTTCCATCCGATAGCTATAGAGACTTTCGCCCCCCATCACACTATCAGGACGAGCAAAATAAATCATTTCAAACACGCATAACTTACGGGCGGGTTTAGGAGACCAATGGAAAGAGGCCATTCCTTCTTCGGTGATCCAAACCAGTTCCCCAGGTTCCACATCCCGTAAATATTCAGCCCCAATAATATCTAACCCACAGGTTTCTGATGCCAGAACATACCGTTGGGGGTTACTGGGTAATGTGCCAATCACCAGGGGTCGAATCCCATTCGGATCACGCGCTCCCATCAATCCTACGGGTGTTCCAATGACTAAACTATAGGCTCCTTGACACAGGTTAAAGGCGCTCAGTGCCGCTTCTAACCAATCTTTGCCACGATTAACTTCTGAACCAATCGCGATCGCAATCATTTCGCTATCGGTTGTGGTCAGAAAATCACATTCACGGCGCACCAACTCCGCCCGCAAGTCGGCAGTATTGACTAAATTTCCATTATGTGCTAAAGCCAGGGAACCTAAGCGAGTATTCACCACCGCAGGTTGAGCATTCACCACTCGACTCGATCCAGTGGTGGAATAGCGGGTATGACCCACCGCAATATGACCCGTTAACTCTGTTAACAAGGTTTCATTAAAGACTTGGGACACTAACCCCATATCTTTGTGAAGATGAACGTGATCTCCCTCAAAAGTAGCGATTCCGGCTGATTCTTGACCTCGGTGTTGTAAGGCGTATAAGCCAAAATAGGTGAGTTTTGCCACATCTTCACCTGGGGCATACACACCAAACACGCCACAGGCTTCTTCAGGTTTATCGGGACGCTGGTGGTCAGCAGAATCAGAATGCAGTTCAAGGGAATCGTTTGGCATCATGGTTACGATAGTTTGCTCCTGATCAGGATAGTCAGTGGGTAGGGATGATTAATAAAACTACTGGATAATCGCGCTCAAATTCCTAAAAAGTTAATATTATCTTAATCTTACCCTCTTTAACAGTAGCATTTTTACACTCACCAGTCACCAGTTAACTGGTGACTGGTGACTGGTGACTGGTGACTGACTATAGCCTTCTCTCAATCGCGTTTTCATAGCGATCGCAAAGTTCCTCAACATTAACCTCAATTAACGGCTGATCCTCAGAACTCAGGATTTGTAACGGTTCTGAGGACGAACCTACAAAACCCAAGTGCTGCCAGATTCCACCGTTTTCTCCTAACTGTTGTTGCAGAAGTTCTTCCCAAGCAGATTGATATTGAGGATTGACAGAAACAATAATTCTGGCTCCCCCTTCCCCAAACAATATCCGATCCGGGCGGACTTGAGCGTCAGAATTTAACGTTAGCTTAACCCTAGCGCCCTGTTTGCTACTAATACAACATTCTGCTAAAGCGATCGCTAACCCCCCTTCTGCACAATCATGGGCTGATTGAATCCACCCTTGACGAATGCCTTCCCGACAAACCCCTTGAACTTTTTGTTCTAACTCAAAATCCACCCTCGGCGGTTTCCCTGCAATGGTTCCATGTAGCACCGCCAAATATTCAGATGCTCCTAACGTCGGTAACGTTTTGTCATCCCCCAAAAGATAGATTAAATCCCCTGAATTTTGCCAAGCTTGACCACAAATTTTGGCTAAATCAGGAATTAACCCCACCATCCCCACCACCGGAGTTGGATAAATCGATTCAGGATTTCCGTCCGCATCCAGGGTTTCATTGTAAAGGGACACATTCCCCCCCGTCACCGGAGTATTAAACGCTTTACATCCATCGGAAATTCCCCGACAAGCGGACGCTAACTGCCAATAACCAATCGGTTTTTCAGGACTGCCAAAATTTAAGTTATCCGTGACAGCAACAGGATCAGCACCCACACAACTTAAATTCCGCGCCGCTTCCGCCACCACCGCCTTTGCCCCTTCGTAGGGGTCAAGATAAACATAACGGGAATTACAGTCAACGGTTGCCGCCAGTCCTTTATTAATCGGAGGTTGACCCGTCGGTAACGGTTCTAACGGACGCAACCGAATTACCGCCGCATCCCCACCCCCAGGGACAACAACCGTATTGTTTTGAACTTGATGATCATATTGTCGATAAACCCACCGTTTAGAGGCAATGGAAGGGGTATCGAGTAACGTTAACAATACTTGATTCCAAGATTGCAATTCTCCGTTCAGTTCAACGCCAGAAATGTTAGCAGCAGGTAAAGAATCCTCTGTCCATTGCCAAGCGTTTTGAGCATATTCTGGCGGTTCTGATAAAATTTCCCGTTCATAAAGGGGCGTATTTTCTGCTAAAGCATTAGCGGGAATTTCGGCGGCAGTTTCCCCTTTAAATAAAATTCTGACAATCGGTTCTTCGATCACAGTTCCCGCTACAACCGCTTGCAATTCCCACCGATGGAAAATATCAATTAATTCCTGTTCCCGTCCTTTTTGGGCAACAAATAACATCCGTTCTTGAGATTCGGAAAGCAAATATTCATAGGGAACCATTCCCATTTCTCGCACGGGAATTTTATCTAAATCCAGTTCAATTCCCACGCCTCCTTTGGCTGCCATTTCCGACGTTGAACAGGTAATTCCAGCCGCCCCCATATCTTGTGCTGCAACGACTGCACCCGTTTTAAACGCTTCTAAACAGGCTTCAACTAAAGACTTTTCTAAGAACGGATCTCCCACTTGTACCGCAGGGCGATCGGCAACGGATTCTTCACTTAATTCAGCACTCGCAAAACTCGCGCCTCCCATCCCATCTCGTCCTGTTGTGGAACCGACATATAACACCGGATTTCCAATTCCTGAAGCACCAGATTTTACAATTTCTGGGGTTTCCATTAACCCAATTGCCATCGCATTAACGAGGGGATTTCCGTTATAAGCTGGATCAAAATAAACTTCGCCTCCAACGGTGGGAACCCCAAAGCAATTCCCATAATGACTAATCCCAGAAACCACCCCTTTAAAGATTTGTCGAGTTCGGGAATCTTCTAAGGAACCAAACCGCAACGAATTTAACGCCGCAATGGGACGCGCCCCCATTGTAAAGATATCTCTTAAAATTCCACCTACTCCGGTCGCTGCTCCTTGAAAAGGTTCAATCGCAGACGGGTGATTATGGGATTCTATTTTAAAGGCAATATGCAGTCCATCGCCAAAGTCCACAACTCCGGCATTTTCTCCAGGGCCAACTAAAATTCGGTCTCCGGTGGTCGGAAATTGTTTGAGGAGGGGACGAGAATTTTTATAACAACAGTGTTCACTCCACATCACGCCAAACATCCCCAATTCGGCTTTATTGGGATGACGGCCTAGACGTCTGACAATTTCTTCGTATTCTTCGGGTTTAATGCCTTCAGAGGCAATTTCTTCAGCAGTGAAGGGGGAGGAGGTTTCGGTAGACATAAATCAGCGATCGCGCTTTCAGACAGCAACTTTTATTCTATCGTCTAGCAACTCAAAACGAATTTGTCCACAAAAATCCTCAAAAAAGGGGATCACCGTTGACAAAACCCCCACATTAGGAGATAATATTTATACGGCAAACATGAACATACACTTGATTTTTAATTCAACATTCAATTTTTTACAGAAGCCTTTTTTGCCATTAGCATAAACAATGACTGATAACTGGTGACTGATAACTGGTGACTGATGACTGATGACTGATGACTGATGACTGTATTTCCACCCATCAATATTGGATGAGTCGAGCCTTAGAACTCGCTCAACAAGCAGGAGAAGCGGGAGAAGTTCCTGTTGGAGCCATTATTATTAATCAAAATAACGAGTTAATTGCCGAAGCCCAAAACCGCAAAGAACGAGACTTCGATCCCACCGCCCATGCAGAAATCTTAGCGTTAAGACAAGCCGGAAAAGTCCTCAAAAATTGGCATCTCAACCACTGCACCCTCTACGTCACCCTTGAACCTTGTCCCATGTGTACAGGCGCGATTCTACAAGCTCGACTCGGACTACTGGTCTACGGTGCAGACGATCCGAAAACAGGTACAATCCGAACCGTCGCCAACCTCCCCGACAGCACCTGTTCTTTCCATCGTCTATCCGTCCTCGCTGGTATATTAGAAACCCCCTGTCGCCAACAACTCCAATCCTGGTTTGCTCAAAAAAGAGGCAATAGGCAATAGGAAGCATCGGGAGACGGGAAAGGGGGATAAGGGGACAAAAGGACTATTTTTCCTGCCTCCTGCCTCCTGCCTCCTGCCTCCTTTCTGACAATATAAAAACTGTCCTGACACCCACAGACAAGCCGTTCTAAACTTTCTACCCTAGAGTCAAGAGATTAAATTAAAGCCAGAAAACCGCTATGCTCATCCTTGACTCTAATCACTCCTCATCCGTAATGCCTATTGTTCACCAGCAACCCCAGGTTCAGTCCCGTGTGTCGCCTTGGTTAGCTTCAATTGTTTACCCGTTGGGTCGCTATTTTGTTTTACCGTCTTATTTCAAAAAAATAGAAGTCATTGGACAAGAGAATCTCCCCACCGAAGGGCCTGTTATTTTAGCCCCAACCCATCGTTCCCGTTGGGATGCCCTAATGATTCCCTTTGCTACGGGTCGCTACGTCACAGGACGGGACTTGCGATTTATGGTAACAGTCGATGAAGTCCAAGGACTCCAAGGCTGGTTTATTCGTCGTTTGGGTGGCTTTGCAGTCAATCAAAAACAGCCTTCCATTGCTACCCTGCGGCATGGGGTGGAGTTATTACATCAGGGAGAAATGTTAGTGATTTTTCCCGAAGGGAATATTTTTCATGATTATCAAATTCATCCTCTGAAACCCGGGTTAGCTCGTTTAGCCATTCAAGCTGAAACCAGCTATTCTAACTTAGGCGTTAAAATTGTCCCTATCGCCCTACAGTATGATCCGAAAATTCCCCGTTGGGGCTGCAACGCTCAAATTAAGATAGGCTCTCCCTTGTCGGTGGCAGATTATTGTAAAGGTTCTGCTAAAAAAGATGCCCTAAATCTGATCCTTGATTTAGAGAATGCCCTCAAGGAAATTGATCAACAACCTTCCTCTATAATTTAAGTTAGATGTCTTAATCTGTATTTTTGGGATTCAGTTAATACGGATGAATTCTAACCTTGCTTTTCAGACAGGTCAAATTGTTGCACTCAATCATTACAACGCTTGTCTATATGCAGAAGTCATTCAGGTTGTAGAAACGCGCCAAGTGTGTTGGGTACGACCCTTCATATTAGTCAAGGGGATATCAGAAGATTACCAGGTTCATGCTTCTACTCTTTCCCCTGTTCCACAACCGTCGCAAGTATCTGATTTACGCCAAAGTCCTGACCTAATTTGGCCGATTCAACTGTTTCGGGCGGCTTTGGATACAGAAGTAATTCCCCTATTAGCCCAGTTAGAGTCCCCAGAAACCTCAAAACCTACACCCAACACCGCCCATCAACAATTGCGGGAATTTATTCGCCAAGTTTGGCAAGCCTATCCCCATGTTTTCCAAGACTTAGGAAATCAGGAGCAGAAACATCAACACACAACAGATAAAGTTTAATGATCCATCGTGAACCTAGATTAATAAAAAACTAAACGTGATCACTAAAAAAATTGGGTGAATAGATTCTAATTGAAAAAAATTATCTGACTGCACACTATACAACTCTACTCGCTAGAGGAGTTGATCTAATCACAGGAAATTAACGTTTTAATGTCAAATTTATTGTTGAGATTTGATCAAAAAATTACAGGAAAAAGTATTAATAATTAAGGACTTGGAACTAATTTAATTCGACCTGCATCCATTTCTTCCATCAAGAGTTCTAAGGCTTCATAATCAACATCAGAAATGTATCCCAGACGAGTGAGTTCGCTGTTAATCGCATTTTCAATTTCAGGAGTCAATCGTTTGAAGTACAAAGCTTTCTCAACTAATTTCCGGATCATATTAGTGGGTTGCATACTCGCTATTGATAACTCGTGTATTGCTATTGTCTTATGAACTGAAAGTCTAGTTGGTGATCTAATTCTCTATTCCCCTGTGATCCCTATCACCAAATGTTGAGGGTTTAACGTCAATCTTACTTTAGATATAATTTCAGTGTAACGGAATACATTGCTTTAGAGATCAAAGCCGAAAAAACTAGATTTTAAACAGCAAAGTGATCTATGAATTCGATAGAGTTTTCTCGGACATTAGTGTCAATTGTTACTGATACAAATAAATATACCACCGAATGAGAAGTTAACCGTTGTCAAGCAGTTCAGCGTTAGACAACATCCAGAACATTAAAACACCAGTAGCATTTTTACTCAAAAAACTTTCAGTCCCCCCTCCCGACATTCCCTAGAATCCCTCTCGCTATATTAAAATAAATAAATGGCAGTGTCAGGAAGGCCATTCACAATTTATTCTTAGTTGAGGTGAGGTTGACCTTGGGAGTCGCAGTCGAGCAATTAATTACACCAGAAATTCTTCAGCCAGCCCGTTACTTAGGCAATGAGATCGGCGCGAAACATAAGCCTTGGGAGACAGCCCAGGTGCGCTGGACGTTAACTTATCCTGAAGTTTATGAAGTGGGCGTTTCCAATTTGGGCCATATTATTCTCTACAATATTCTTAATACTCAGCCTCGGCAATTATGCGATCGCGCCTATTTACCCGCCCCAGATTTAGCGAAAAAATTACGAGAAACTCAAACCCCCCTCTTTGCGGTTGAGTCCCGTCGTCCCTTAACGGATTTTGATATTTTAGGGTTTAGTCTGAGTTATGAATTAGGCGCTACCAATATATTAGAAATGTTGGATTTAGCGCAAATTCCATTAACCTGGCAAGAACGTCAAACTTATTCAATTTGGGGTGATGAAAATAATTCTGATCAACTCCATTATCCCTTAATATTTGCTGGAGGACAAACGGCGACGTCTAACCCCGAACCTTATGCCGATTTTTTTGATTTTATCGCGTTAGGAGATGGGGAAGAATTATTACCGGAAATTGGATTAATTTTAGAACAAAGCAAGAAAAACCAATTAAATCGAGACGCAACATTACTCGATTTAGCTCAAATTCCAGGGGTCTATGTTCCCCAATTTTATGAAATGGCAGAGGAGGGTTCTGTTCATCCGAAACGCCCTGATGTTCCCCAGCAAATTTTAAGACGGGTAGCTACTCCCATGCCCGCCTATTCTGTTACCTTTGTTCCTTATATTCAAACCGTTCATGATCGATTAGTGATTGAAGTTCGGCGCGGTTGTACGCGCGGTTGTCGCTTTTGTCAACCGGGAATGTTAACCCGTCCCGCGCGAGATGTGGAACCGGAACAAGTGTTAGATGCCGTTGAAATTGGCATGAAACAAACCGGACATAATGAATTTTCGTTATTGTCTTTAAGTTGTTCTGATTATTTATCCTTACCTGCGGTGGGGATGGAAATTAAGAACCGTTTAAAAGATCACAATGTTAATTTATCCCTACCCAGTCAACGGGTTGATCGCTTTGATGAAAATATTGCTAATATTATCGGCGGCACTCGACAAAATGGCTTAACCTTTGCTCCCGAAGCCGGAACCCAACGAATGCGGGATATTATTAACAAAGGCTTAACCAATGAAGAATTATTAAAAGGGGTTAAAACTGCTTTTGATCAAGGCTGGGACAAAATTAAACTCTATTTTATGATCGGTTTACCCGGAGAAACTGATGAAGATGTAATCGGCATTGCGGAAACCGTTCGTTGGTTACAACAAAAATGTCAAGCCCAAAACCGTAAACGCTTGAGTTTTAATTTAACCATTTCTAACTTTACGCCGAAACCCCATACTCCCTTTCAATGGCATTCCGTTTCTACCGAAGAATTTAAACACAAACAACAATTATTAAGAGATCAATTTCGCCAGATTAAAGGGGTGAAAGTTAATTTCACCGATGTGAGAATTTCCGCAATGGAAGATTTTGTCGGAAGAGGCGATCGCCGTTTGGGTGCAGTGGTTCGTCGCGCTTGGGAATTAGGCGCTGGAATGGACTCTTGGTGGGAAAGTTTAGATCGGGCGTTTAATGCTTGGACACAAGCCATAGACGAATCGGGGTTAACTTGGAAATATCGCAAATTTGAAGACGGCGCCGGATTTACAAGCTCAGAATGGAATACGTTAGATCAACCGTTACCTTGGGATCATATTAATAGTGGGATTGAAAAAGAATGGCTGAAACAGGATTTAAAACGGGCGTTAGAAGCGGCAACGATTCCTGATTGTTCGTTTGAGGGTTGTTCCCATTGTGGGGTTTGTGGAACGGATTTTGGTCATAATATTGTGATTGAACCTCCTGCCATTCCGCAATTTTCGGGAGAATATGTTCCCAATCAAAACCGTGTGCAACGATTACGGGTTCAGTTTGGAAAATTAGGGGATATGGCATTAGTGGGGCATTTGGATTTATTAAAATTATTTGAACGTGCCATTCGTCGCGCTACCATTCCCATTGCGATGACGGGAGGATATCGCCCTAGTCCTCGCATTTCTATTGCTTTTGCGTTACCGTTGGGGTCAACCAGTAGCGGGGAAATCGTTGATTTTGAATTAACAGAATCAATAGATATTAACAGTTTCCGCGAAAAACTTAACAATTCTTTACCAGACAATATCCCCATTTATGATGTTCAAGAGGTTCCTCTGACGTTACCGTCGCTGACTCAAACCATTAATAAAGCGGAATATCGCTTAGTGGTAAATTGTGAAACCCATACCCCCACTGAGGCGGAATGGTTAACTTGGGTGGAGGCGATCAAAGCCACTTCTGAAATTGCCTATGAAAAAACCACAAAGTCCGGTAAAAAGAAATTAATCAATCTGCGAGAACAGTTGTTTGAACTAGATTGTGTTTCCCCCCAAGGCGAAGAACGACCAACCACATCCGCAACGGTTTTGCGATCTGTTGGGAGTTGTCTCAATGATGGAACCCAACTGCGACCAGAACATATTATCCAAATGTTGGAACAAGTCACTCACCAGGAGTTTCAACTGTTGCACATCCATCGTCAACAACTCTTGTTCGGGACTCCTTCTCAGGTCTGATCCGAAAAGAGATAAACTTTCTGATTCAGTGATAGTTTGCATCTCGACAAGTGTTATAATACAATTCAACAATCTAGGCTATTGTGGCACTTAGTAGCTTAAGCTTAGGTTGTTGTCATCAAACATTGCGGGTTCGCTGACATCTAAGTCCAATCAGCAGAGAACGTTTGAAAACAAGCTACTGCTGTACCTAAGCTATTGTGAAGTGGGTAGCACTCATTGTTACATTAATACGAAAGATTACAGTAGCTTAACAGTAACTCAAATCTACACCATTACGGGATGAAGCGACCTTTTCAGGTCACAACTTTTGAGCAGATTTGAGTAATTATCATTCATCCGCAAAAACCAAGTTAAAAATTGTATGAGGTTTTTGGTTAACCTGAGTTAGGTTCTGAAAATGATGCTGTTCTAGAATCAGAGCAACTGAGATATTTATTAGTTGTTAATTTAGCCCAACATCATTGAAGAGAACCCTCGCGAACCAACTAGGGGTTGCTTAACCCAAGGTTATGTCTGCAAGGTTTGATTTCCAGATTCATTGAGAGTCAAGAAAGACAACAACGCAGAAAGTAATCAGTTCAAGTCTTTTATAAAAGAGAGGAGAACCTAGATTACAAAGCTAAAATTTCAAGTCATCACATTCAAAATTTGGCATCATATTTTGCCAAACTTTTACAATCCTAAAGATGGTGCTGTAAGCCCGTCTACCCTGTAAGGTAATCAGTTAATACCAAGCCAGGTTGGAGCTTTAGATATAGCGAAGATGTGCGATCTCGCCTGTATCATGAGTTGATTCAGTACACTTTTCAAGATTGAAATCAAGCTGATTCTCGGTTTTTTAAGAACCTTAGAGAAACGCTAAATTTGCGAAAAAAGGACGACATGATAATTGTACGCTTGATAACTTAGCTGATTGAATTCAACAAGGGGGAACACCATAAACAACCCATTATCGGCTGGATAAAAACCTGGGAACTTGAACCGGAAATTGTCACCAACAACGTGATAATTATATGAACCCGGAAAACAGGAATGGGTGAGTTTTAAAGACGAATTTTCTCCCCAAGCAACACTCAAACTATTTTTAAGTTGTGGCTGTGGATTTAGAAAAATTCAAAACTCCCTCCCTTTTTAACCGTTCAAGCGGTTATCAGTTAACATCCAACCGGAGAGCATCGGAATCATTCACCCGACTTCAAGGGAATTTAAGCCGAATATTATTCATGGTTTACTAACTGGAGAAACAGGTTTTAAACGTTGCTCAAAGTCATGCAGCAGTGACTCAAATCCAATTAAAATTTCATCGTTAAATGCTAAATGCTAATCGGTGAAAGCTGAACAGTCAACATCACATCAACATTGCTAGGTACACGCAGCGTAGCTGCCTGCAATGTTTCTATTCCTAAGCCGTAGGCTATAGTTTTTGAGGGAATTGAATGTCAAAACAAATTATTATCGCAGAACAGCAACGAATCGCCGCTGTTTTTTCAGAAGATCAAATCCAAGAAATGGTTGTGGCAACCGGAAATCATCAAGTTGGTGATATTTATCTCGGTATTGTTGAAAATGTTTTACCTGGAATTGATGCCGCTTTTGTGAATATTGGAGATCCGGAACGCAATGGATTTATTCATGTTTCTGACTTAGGGCCGTTACGCTTAAAACGCACCTCCGGTTCCATCACCGAACTGTTAACCCCCCAACAAAAAGTGTTGGTACAGGTGATGAAAGAACCCACCGGAACCAAAGGCCCCCGCTTAACCGGAAATGTTTCCTTACCGGGACGCTATTTAGTGTTAATGCCCTATGGTAGAGGGGTTAATTTATCCCGTCGCATCCGCTCAGAAACAGAACGTAACCGCCTCAGAGCCTTAGCCATTTTAATTAAACCCTCTGGAATGGGGTTATTAGTGAGAACCGAAGCGGAAGGAATGGCAGAAGATGCCATTTTAGAAGACTTAGAAAGTCTACAAAAACAATGGGAAGCCATTCAACAAGAAGCCCAATCTTGCCGTCCGCCCGCCTTATTAAATCGAGATAATGACTTTATTCAACGGGTGCTAAGAGATATGTATAGCACCGAGGTTAACCGCATTGTGGTAGATAACAATCCTGCCGTGAAGCGTGTTAAACAACATTTGATGAACTGGAGCGTCGGGAAAGCACCTCAAGGCGTGTTAATTGACCACCATCGAGAACGTATCCCGATTTTAGAGTATTTCCGGGTTAATGCCGCGATTCGAGAAGCTTTAAGACCCAGGGTAGATTTGCCATCGGGCGGCTATATTATTATCGAACCGACGGAAGCCTTGACCGTCATTGATGTTAACTCTGGGTCGTTTACTCGTTCAGCCACCTCTCGCGAAACGGTATTGTGGACGAACTGCGAAGCCGCCACAGAAATTGCTCGTCAATTAAGGTTACGCAATATTGCTGGGGTGATTATTGTGGACTTTATTGATATGGACTCGCGCCGTGATCAATTGCAAGTCCTCGAACATTTTAATAAAGTCTTAAAAGCTGATAAAGCCAGACCTCAAATTGCCCAATTATCGGAATTAGGGTTAGTGGAGTTAACCCGCAAACGTCAAGGGCAAAATATCTATGAATTGTTTGGTCGGTCGTGTCCGTCCTGTGGTGGCTTAGGTCATTTAGTACATTTACCGGGAGAACCCGACAGCGAACCCGGCGAAATCATGCCAGAACGGGTTGTATTAAGTAATAGTCGCCCAGTTATTTCCACTCCCACAGTTGCCGAACCGCCAGAACGTCCCAGTTTCCGACCCCCTGTAACGCTCTATGAACCCGCACCGTCCCGCGAAGAACCGGAAGTCGTTGAATTTGATACCTCTAATAACTTCCAGGATCTAGAATTACTCAATCATCCCAGTTATCAGGATATTGGTGCCGCAAACGCCCGTCGCCGTCGCCGTCGGATTCATAATCTTGATTCATTATCGCGAGATGAAGAAACAACCTCTCGGAGTTCCCGTTTACCTTCTCCAATGAATTATGGAGAGTCTCGGTCTGAAATGGGTTCAAATGAAGGATATTCAGTCCGTTCAGGATTTCCCGAACGCAGTCGTCCGACTAAACCGGACTTGATTAAACCTCCAGCAGAACCCCCAGAAGTGATTTCGGTCGAAATGACACCGGAAGAACAGGATATGTACGCCTTGATGGGAATTTCTCCCTTAGTGTTATCCCATCAACAAGTTAAAAATCCCCGTTCTGCGATTGTTACGGTTCGTTCACCTGGAGAAGCACCCGCGACGACGACTTGGGTTGATGAAGACAGTGATGAACCGGAAACACCAGCCGTGACGATGGTAGTTCCGCAACGAGAACCCCCCATCATTCGAGAACCTGAACCGATTGCCGAACAACTGTCTTTTTCAGATCGATTATTTGCGCCAGAGGTCATTGATGAACCGGAACCCGAACCGGAACCCCGCTTTACACGGGAACCTCGCTTTGCACCAGAACCTCGCTTTGCGCCAGAACCCCGCTTTGAACCGGAATCACAATTTGAACCGGAACCCGAACCGGAAGCGGAATCAGATTCGGGTTCAGATTCTGAAACTGAAAAACCCCGCAACCGTCGAATTCGCCGTCGCACCTCCGCTTTATCAGAATAGAGGAAGGAATTAAGAATTAAGAATTAAGAATCGCGTAGCGTCCTGAGCGGAGCGTAGGCGGAGCCTGTGCGTAGCACGTAAGGATCTGAATTAAGAATTAGGGAATAGGGAAGAAGCATTGATAACTGGGTACGGGCGAAGCATTCGGGCAAAAATTTATGGCAAAAACCGATAACTTACCGAACGTATGCTTCGCCTAACGGCAGGCTCCGCCAACGCCCCTACTACTGATGACTGATGACTGGTGACTGGTGACTGATTACTGATGACTGTAATTGCAGGAGTAGATGAAGTGGGACGGGGGGCTTTATTTGGCCCGGTGGTGGCGGCGGCAGTTATTTTATCTGAGGAGGCGATCGCTAAACTCACCCTCGCTGGGGTTAAAGATAGCAAAAAATTAAGTCCGGCTGCCCGTTCTCGATTGGCCATTTTAATTAAAGCGATCGCCATTGACTGTAAAATCAGTTGGGCTTCGGTGCGAGAAATTGATCGATTGAATATTCTACAAGCGTCATTACTCGCGATGAAACGATCAATTTTGAAATTGCAACCCACACCCGATCTTTGTTTAATTGATGGCAATCAAAAAGTCCCTCAATTATCCATTGCCCAACAAACAATTATTAAAGGAGATAGCAGTTCTATTGTTATCGCGTCAGCTAGTATTATTGCTAAAGTTTGGCGTGATGAATTAATTGTGCGGTTATCTCGAAAATATCCTCAATATGATTTAGTTTCCAATAAAGGCTATGGAACCGCTAAACACCGTCAAGCTTTACAACAATTTGGCCCCACATCTCAACATCGTCAATCCTTTACCCCCTGTCAATTATCGTTACCGTTAGATTTTGCTAATTAAAACAAAAGCTAGGAGTCAGGAGAAAGAAACAAGAAAAAAAGAATTTTTCTTCTGTCCTCCTTGTCTTCTTATCTCCTGATCTCCTTGTTCCCTTGTCCCCCCTTCCCCTTCTAAAGAATTAAATCGTTTGACTACTCGGTTCAATTCCAGACTGAAGTTGTCCCCCAAAAACTCCCATTTGTTCAGCAGACCAATGGTGATAATCTGCTAATAAATTGTGCATTAATCGCTGTTTAATCGTCAACAAAACGCTTTTTAATAATCCATTTCCGGTGGCTTCTAAAAGCGGTTTCGGTGTAAACCATAATGAAGGCGGAAGTTCTACATTAACTTCTAAGTCGGCTTGACCTTTTAAATAGGTGACACCTTGAGTGTGAGTCGGATATAATTTCCCAACTAAATTAAGAGAAAATCGCTGATTAATATATTCAATTCCTCGGATTTCACAGCGTTGTGATTTTAAATACAGTGTTCCATCCGGTTTAACTACAACTTTCAGATCAACCGTTGGTTGCAACGTTAACATTAAAAACTGAAGCGGACGCATTTTTAATCGAAAACAATCTTCCCCCAATTGTTCCAGGCGAGTCGGATCAACTAACGCCTTAACTAACCGTTTCGGCTGACGTAAATAATGTTGAATCGGAACCTGATGATCCGGCACAATCATGTCAACACTTTGGGACGCGGTAAACTGGGTGTTCATAAGCTGTTTTAAAAATTAAAAAATCTTTGACTATCTTAATAAAATTTAAGACTCTTTAAGGAAATCTTCATCCGTCCAGAGTCCAGTTAAATTCCACTCCAATTTCTGCCGAAAGAAATCAGTAATTACCCATCATAGGCAACTATTGATGAGAGCAATTTAAAGAATTGTAACGCAAAAATGAGCTTTTACAGTCATCAGTCATCAGTCACCCGTCACCAGTGAAGGAGAGACAAGAGGACAAGCCGACTATTTTTTCTTCCTTCTGCCTTCTGCCTTCTGCCTCTTGCCTCCTTCTGTTAAAATCAGGGAAAAAATTACTGCCTATGACACTTTCCATTGCTCATCTTGGCCCTTCTGGAACTTACGCCGAAGCAGCAGCCTTAACTTATGCCAAACACTTGACTGAAACAACAGGTACAGAACCTGTTTTGTGTCCCTATTCTAGTATTAGCCAGACTTTATGGGCTGTAGCCAGAGGAGAAACGGATATTGGTGTTGTTCCCGTCGAAAATTCCATAGAAGGCAGTGTTACGATGACACTGGATACCCTTTGGCAAGTGGATCACCTTCAAATTCAACAAGCTTTAGTTTTACCCATTGCTCACGCCTTAATTTCTCGCGCCTCAGATTTTTCTAATATCAAAGTCGTTTATTCCCATCCCCAAGCGTTAGCGCAGTGTCAAGGTTGGTTAGATACATATCTCCCCAATGTCCAATTAATTGCCAAAAATTCTACAACCGAAGCCTTACAGTACGTTAGCAATGAAACTCATACGGCGGCGATTTCGTCCCTACGAGCAGCACAACTCTATCAATTACCCGTTTTAGCTCATCCCATTAACGATTATCCCGGTAACTGCACAAAGTTTTGGGTGGTCAGTTTACAACCCTCTGAACCGGGAAATTTAACCTCTGTCGCCTTTAGTGTTCCGGCGAATGTTCCGGGTGCATTAGCTAAACCCTTACAAATTTTTGCAGAACGAGGGATTAATTTAAGTCGGATTGAATCTCGACCAACCAAGCGATCGCTCGGAGATTATTTATTTTTCTTAGATTTAGAAGGAGATAGTCACGATCAATCAGTACAAACTGCATTAATGGAACTCAAACAATTCACCGAAACCCTGAAAATTTTTGGAAGTTATACCATCTTAAATGTTAATTAATTTTTGATCGGAAATTCAGGATTAGGGAATTGAAGATTGAAATAAGGGTTAATCCCAGAAACTCAATTTCTAGGTTGTCAACTCACTAAACATCAATTTCCTATTTCTAGACTTTCTATGAATATCATTTTTAGCACTATTCCTAATCTACCCGATTTAACCCATCCTAACCAATTAATTGAATTAGGCTCACTATTGATTCAAATTTTTGTTAAATTAGCTATTTTTTTAATTGCTATCGGTGTTGTTTTAGCCTTAATGAATTGGTCAACTCAAAAACAAGGCTCGTATTTATCTATTCCCCCATTAAAAGCCGGATTAGAACAATATTTTCAGTGGCTTAATGCTTTACCTCACTTCATTTTAATTCTTTTATTCTTAACAGGTGGATTTTTTATCAGTTCCACCTTAGCCAATCGTTATCACAATTGGGAACAACAACGGATTACAAAAATTGCTACAACCGTTGCGGGAGAACGCCTCGAACAAACAGCCCCTCGCATTCGGTATCAAGTCGAAGAACCTTACACAGACTATCGATATATTGATGGGAGAACCGTTGAAGTTAAAACAACCAGAATGGTAGACCGATGGATGACTTTAGCCGGATCAAACATTGATGTTAACATTAATCAAACCACCAGTCCCGACACTAAACAATGGATTTATAGTATTGATTTTAAAGCCGAATATCAAGTGGTGAATCGTCTTAAAGGAGTTTCACAATTGTTCTTTGAAGTTCCGCCCCCCTATGGTTATTTATTATTACAGGATTTTAAAATTGAACAAGACGGAAAACCTTTAGTTCAAATTAATCCAGGGGATTATGGGTTTCCCTTTCAATTATCTCCCGGTCAAACAACAAGTTTTCGAGTGTCCTACCAAGCTCAAGGCGCGCCGCGTTGGGTGTATCAACCCGGTGATCAATTATTATCGAATTTTCGTTTAAATGTTTTAGCAAATTTTCCCGGTGCGGAATTTGCAGGGGGGATTCCTACCGTCACGAAAGAAGGGGGACAAAACCGACAATTCTCTTGGGTATATGAAGGGAATATTTCAGTAAGAAACCCATTAGGAATATTTACAACCACTTCGACCGTCCGCAATACAGGAATAATTCCTCGATTATTATTATTAGCCCCTATTTTATTATTAGGGTGGATTATTTTATTGTATTTATCGTTAAATTTAACCTTGCGAGATGTTGCGATCGCCTCTATGCTCTTTTCTGCTAGTTTATTAACCTTAACTTACACTAGCCGTTTAATCGATGCTCGACTCGCTTGGGCGTTGATTTCTCCCCTCTTAATGCTAGCGGTTTGGGGACTTGGAAACAACCGTCAAGCATCCTTAGCCGCCCTCATTTGTACCATTGCGGGCGCAATTTTACCCGTTTTTGCATTATTAGTTCCCTACAGTGGCTTAACCTTAAGTTTAGCCGCCCTCTTATCAGGTGCTTGGTTAGCCATTAAACATTGGTATGGGGGAATTAAGAATTAAGAATTAAGAATTAAGAATTAAGAATTAAGAATTAAGAATTAATAATTATAGTCAGCCCTTTGTACCTACTAATCATTCATTAGTAAAATCATTATTAATCTGTGAGCAGACAAGAATTTTCATTGAGCTATAATAGTTAATATCCCTTGACTAATTACTAATTACTGGGAACGCTTAACTGGGA
>JBMDYE010000441.1:0-6222 GCA_048595135.1 Planktothrix sp.
GTGGGAAGCCCACCTCAAGATTATTACTCTCACCCGGTTAACGGGGTAAGGTCACGGGCAGAACACCCGTTGATAGAAGTGCGGTGGAAGTCCAGCAATGGATGTAGCCTACACTTACTAACAGACCGAGGGCTTGACCTCTAACACCCTTTGTTTCTTTCTATGCAGTCTTCAGTGTTCTGTAAAAATAATAACTAAAGCCTCTTTCTGGTCAATCAGGGAGAGGCTTTAGTATTTTAAGGATAGAGGTTGTATTCACTCAATCCACCCGTTATGAGTTCTGATTTAGTTCCTCTGCCTTATCCTAGCGTTCCCACTTGGCGGCGCGCTGCTGCGTTAGGAGTTGATTTTGCCCTGATTTGGTTACTTTGTGCCGCTGTGGGTGCTAATGGGCTGGTTTTATTTATTTTGTTTGCCATTAGTTGGTTTGCTTGCCGAGTCTATGTGGTTTACAACAATCACGGGCAGAGTTTAGGACGATGGGCTTTTGACATTCGTGTCCTTGCTCCTCAATTTAATCGGACTCCTAGCGTTTTGGAACTGTCAAAACGGGAAGCAACCATTGGTTTAGCCCTGTTTTTTGCCATGATGGGGCTGAATGGTTTAACCTCTGGGAATGCAGGGGTTTTGCTGTTTATAATCCCGATCTTAATTGATGGGGGGGCGGTCTTATTTGACACAAGCCGATATCCCCAAACCATTCATGACCGCTTGAGCAAAACCATTGTGGTGGGGAGCCGTCGCGGTTATTCCCTCGACATTAAAATTCGCCATTTAATTGACAAAGTGAAGCGGGAGATGAAATAATAAATATTTGTGCTTAAATAATCGAAACAGTTTACAATTATGGCTAAAGGTGTTCGCCTCATTATTACATTGGAGTGTACGGAGTGCCGTACAAACACCAATAAGCGGTCGCAGGGGGTTTCTCGTTATACCACAACCAAAAACCGTCGAAATACAACGGGACGGCTGGAACTGAAAAAGTTTTGCCCCCACTGCAACAAACACACCGCTCACAAAGAAATTAAGTAGTGGCTGTGAAGTGATTTGGGGCTTTCAACCCAATTTTTACCACGGGCAAAAATTTAAGAAAACAATCAAGGATCAATTAAGTATGACTTACTTTCGTCGGCAAGTTTCACCGATTAAACCGGGAACGCTCATTGATTATAAAGATACCGAACTGCTGCGGAGATTTATCACAGAACGCGGTAAAATCTTACCTCGTCGGATTACCGGACTGACTTGTAAACAGCAACGGGATCTAACGAAAGCCATTAAACGGGCTAGAATTCTGGCTATGTTGCCTTTTGTTAATAAGGAAGGCTAATTGCATCTGTGGAAAAAGGTACTCTCATTGAGTTTAGATTACATGGAGAGCGTCGCCTTGCTGTTGCTGACCGACCCGAAGGCAAAAAACACTGGGTTGTGGTTGACGAGCAGGGCAATGCTCATACAATTCATCCTCGGCAAATCACCTATGAGTTAACGGGGACAAATTATAAATCTTTGGAGATCCCGAAATTTACTCAAGACTTGCAACCCTATCTTGACCCTTCGAGTTTAGAAGTGGCTTGGGAGATTTTAGTGGAGCAAGGGGAGACCGTCGATCCAAAAGAAATGGCTCTGCTTTTGTTTTCTGAGCAGAGTCCTTTGCATTGCTATGCAAGTTATGTGTTATTGTCCAATGATAAACTCTACTTTAAGCAGAAGGGCGACCGCTACGAACCTCGTTCTCCGGCTCAAGTTGGAGAAATTAAACATCAACAGGATGTTGAACAGCAAAGACAACGGGAAACTCAAGAATATTGGGAGCGGATCCAAAAGAGACTAGCAGGTGAAGCGGTACAATGGCAAAATAGTGATCGAAACCGTTTAGATGCGATAGAGCGTTTTGCCCTATATGGGGAAGAAGCCACCCATGTTGCTCCGGCTTTAGAAACGTTAGCAACATTGGAACGACCTCAAACCTCACCAGCCGCATTTCAACTGTTAGTAGACTTAGGGATATGGAGTCCTCATGAGAACCTATCTCTACGTCGGAGTCAAATTCCCACCCAATTTTCAACTCAGGTGCTTGAAGTGGCTCGACGTTGCCTTGATTTTCCACCACCCGACCCGGATACCAATCGCTTAGACCTGACTCATCTCAAGGTCTATACCATTGATGATGAGAGTACAAAAGAAATTGATGATGGCTTAAGCTTAGAAGTTTTGGAAGATGGCCGACAACGGTTATGGATTCATATTGCTGACCCAACCCGTTTAATTTCCCCTGGAGATGATTTAGATTTAGAAGCGCGCAGACGCACGACAACGGTTTATCTACCGACGGGGATGGTTCCGATGTTCCCGTCGGAATTGGCAACAGGGCCGATGAGCTTAGTACAAGGTCAGCTTTGCTGTGCGTTAAGTTTTGGGGTGGTGCTGGACGAGACAGGCATGGTGCAGGATTATAGGATTCATGCCAGTACGATTAAACCAACGTATCGCCTCACCTATGATGATGTCGATGAAATGCTGCAAATTGGCATTCAGGCGGAACCAGAAATTGATGCCTTAGCCAATTGGGCTAAACGCCGGAAAGAGTGGCGTCATTCCCAAGGAGCAATTAGTATTTATATGCCTGAATCGCTGATTAAAGTCGATGGCGATGACATCATTATTAAAGTGTTGGATGATTCCATGTCACGAGAGATCGTGGCGGAAATGATGATTTTAACGGGGGAAGTGGCGGCACGTTACGGTCAGGCCCATAGTTTGGCTTTACCGTATCGGAGTCAGCCACAGCCAGAGTTACCGCCAGAGGAAGAGTTAATGCAACTTCCGCCCGGTGCGGTTCGCGCTTGTGCCATGCGTCGGTATATGCCTCGCAGTGAAGTGAGTTTAACCCCGGCCCGTCATGCAAGCTTGGCGTTGGATACTTATACTCAGGTGACCTCTCCGATTCGTCGTTATAGTGATTTGTTGGCTCATTTCCAAATTAAAGCTCATTTACGGGGGGAAGAACCGCCGTTTTCGACGGAACAAATGCAGGAAATGGTGATGAGTTTAGGCCCTGCTGTGAAAGAAGCCTCAAAAGTTGAACGAGAAACGAATCGCTATTGGAGTTTGGAGTTTCTCCGGCGTCATAGTGATGAAATTTGGCAGGCTACGATGTTGCGTTGGTTACGAGAAGATAACAATTTAGGGTTAGTGTTTTTGGAGGAGTTAGGGTTAGAGTTGCCGATGCGCTTTAGTCGGTCTGTGGATGTGGGAGACCAGTTTGAGGTGAAGGTTAGCCATGTTGACCCCCGTTTAGATGTGATTCAGTTTCAGGAAATTGTGAATCAAACAGCACAATCGGTTGTTTAAGTTGATATGCGCTATTGTCTGAATCTTTGTAAAGAACACTGGTTTTTAGGATTTTTTTTAAACCCTCTATAATCAGAGTTTTAACACTAAATTTACTGGAAGTTGCTACTGCGATGATTGTAGGCTAACTTTGTCAAAAATGCCCCCTTTCTAAAACTTGATTAATTCCTGGTGCTGTATCATTCATTAATGTTTGTATTTTATCAATCATTCTTTGAAAAACATCAGCATAATATTTTGAAGATTCTAGAAATTCAGCATATTCTTGGCGATAGTTTTTTCTAGATGCTGGGGTTTTGTATTCCTGTCGAATATGGGCAGAGATGCGCCGACTTTTCCTAACGATGAGTACATCATCAATTTGAGTTGAAATAATAGAAACGGGAGTCATATCGAGAAATTCACACACTAGAAAGTATAGGGAACTAGGAATTGCTATTTTTAAATCTCGGCTAGTTGCAACGGCTTCTTGAAACATCGTTTTATCTAAATTTGTTTTACATTCCGCACAAACGTATCCTAGATGAGACTCAACAACCTTATAATTCGTAAATTCCTGATCAAACGCTGTTTTTAAATAAAGCTTTTTCCCTAAAATAAAATCTTGGTTCTTCGTTCTTAAAGTTGGTTCTCCTCCTTGACCTGGGTTGCCCAGAGACGAAAGAAAACTTAACCCTGCAAAGGTACTTTTAGGGCTAATTTCAAAAGATTCATCTATATTTCTTAAACTTCTGTAGACGACTTGAGGTAGAAACTCTTCCAAAATAGTATTGTCTAATTTTAGTTGTCCTTTTTGGCGATACAGAAAATTATCAGGACTATCAAAGATCAAATCAAGCTCAATAAAACGTTTATATTGATTAGTCGCATTCACTAACTTTTCAACCGTATCAGGTTGACCTTGTTCTACGGATTCTAATTGTTGAATCCAGTGTTTATATTGGTCAAGTGCCTCCTCAACTCGTTCTTTGTCAGCAGATGGTAAGCTAGGATTATCTAAACAGGCTATTAGTTTATCATGATGAGGAGTCGGTAATTGAAACATTGCTGGATTTAGTTAGATAAAAAAAAGTGTTCAGGGTTACAAATGGCGGAATTTTTCAAATCAAATATTTTCTCAATTGCTATTATTAAGTTAAGTTTATTTTGTTCTGAAACCATTGTCAACCCTTCTTTCAAAACTTGCGAGGCAACAGTACGGGCAATTTGATCCCAATCCGTGAGCGATAAGCTAGTTCTTTTATTCCTTAAATGTAATAAATCCTCACGAATGAGTTTACCAAATTTATTTTTGAAATAACGTTCTTGAGTCAGTACCGATTCAAAGCTATTTGATTGATTTACAAGTTCTGAGATAATTTTTGAGTTATAAAATGGAACTCCTAAAACATTAGATTCATAACCGACGACTAAAATTATTTTTGCTTCCGGTTGACACACTCGCTGGAGTTCCTTCAAAACTAAAGCTATATCCAGACAGTATTGGATCACGGTTAAAAATCGATTTCCTCGATTCGCTCGATTAGAACCTATTTCAGATTTAGCAATTTTAAGGATATCCCAACTGAGTAACTCAACGGAATTCCGATAATTTTGATGATAATTAAAAACATTAATATAGGGAGGCGATGTAATCACAAAATCTATTGTATCAGCTTCCCAGGGAAGATTACGAGCATCCCCTAAACAGGTGATAATATTTTGTTCTGAGTAGGGAAGATCACGAATAAGTTGGCAAAGTTGATAAAATATATGATGAATCCGTTCTGTAGTTAAAGGATTCTTGTCTGATAAATCTAAGAGAATGACAAGAGCTTCTAAAATAATTTTTTCAAAATGCTTTGATTGGTGATGAATTCTAATTACATGATTCTTGAATAATTCTGGCTCTATTTTTTGCTGTTCATAAAATTCCAAAAGTTTAGGTTTTGGAAATTTTTCTTCTAATTTTTCAGTTAACGAGGTAATTAATTGTTTTCGTTCGTGATCGCTTAAATTAATTAATTCATAGATCCGGTTCAGTGTCCAAGCTGCCGGATTGAGTTCACATCCAAATGCCTTTAAACCGAAATAACCTGACTCATAAAGTACTGTTCCACTTCCGGCAAACGGATCAAGAATTGTCGCATTTTGAGGCGCATAAGCTAGAATTAAATTTTCAACTAACTGAGGAGAAAATTGCCCTCGCCAGTTAAATAAATTAGATCGTTTCTTTTCTTCAATATCTAAAATCGTTTGTGGCAAAGCAGTATTTAATGGGATCGGGTTTCTTTTTAGAAACTTTTCTCTTAATTGATTTACCAAGAAAAGGCTGCTTTGCATAAAAATGATGGTTGGCTGGGGTCTAAGATTTTACGATTAAGGAATCAATTGTTAGGATTCTAAGACGGGATAAAATGAACGCTCTTCGCTGGTTTCTGATTCCTGTTGTAATTCATCTAAGGTTGTCCAAACTTCTTGGAGAAGCGGATCTAATCCAATTCCTGCTACAGCAGAAATCATAAATACTTGACTTTGACTTAATTGTTCGAGTTGGGATGCGATCGCTTGTATTTCCTCACTCTCTAAATCAACCGCATCCACTTTATTTAATGCCAAAATTTGAGGACGTTCTGACAATCCTCTGCCATAAGCCGTTAACTCTTCCTGAATCGTTTTATAATTCCCAATCGGATCACTATCGGTTGCATCTACTAAATGCAATAATAAGCGAGTTCTTTCAATATGGCGTAGAAATTCATGTCCTAACCCTGCCCCTAAATGGGCGCCTTCAATTAACCCTGGAATATCGGCAAAAACCGTCCCATCCCCACTCGGTTTTCTAACAACGCCTAAGTTCGGAATTAACGTGGTAAACGGATAATC
>JBMDYE010000442.1:0-1969 GCA_048595135.1 Planktothrix sp.
ACAATATCAAAAAGCAATAGAGTTCTATCAACAGTCTTTAACCCTTTCCCGTGAAATTGGTGATCGCAATGCAGAAGGAATTGCTATCATAGATTTGAGCTTGGCTTACAGGTACTTAGGACAAAATCAAAAAGCAATAGAGTTCTATCAACAGTCTTTAAGTATTGCCCGTAAAGTTGGTGATCGCAATGCAGAAGCAAATTATCTCCATAATTTAGGTAATGCTTACAGTTACTTAGCAGAATATCAAAAAGCAATAGAGTTCTATCAACAGTCTTTAACTCTTGTCCGTGAGATTGGTGATCGTTCGAGAGAAGGGGATGCTCTCCATAATTTGGGTGAAGCTTACCGAAACTTAGGGGAATATCAAAAAGCGATTGAGTTCTATCAACAGTCTTTAACCATTTTTCGTGACATTGGCAACCGCTTTGGAGAAGGAAAAGCTCTCAATAATTGGGGCTATGCTTTGTTTAAATTGGGTAATTTTTCTGAAGCCGAAAAACAACTCTTCTCTAGTCTCGAAGTCTGGGAATCTCTGCGACAAAGGATTCAAGATCATCTTCATAAAGTGTCTTTATTTGAAATGCAACGCGATTCCTATAATTCGCTTCAACAAGTTTTAATTGCTCAAAATAAAATTAATCAAGCTTTAGAAGTCTCTGAACGGGGGCGTGGCAGAGTTTTAGCTGAGTTATTAGCCCAACGATTGACTCCGAATTCAGAGCAGTTTTCTCCTGTTGTTTCTTTAGCCCAACTCCAACAAATCGCTAGACAACAAAATGCAACCCTTGTTGAATATTCTCTAATTAAGGATGAGTTTTCTCTAGGAGGTCAACAACAAAACCTAGAATCCGAGTTATATATTTGGGTGATTAAACCCACCGGAGAAATCCAGTTTAAACGGGCAGATCTTAAACCCCTTTGGGAACACAAAAACACCTCTATAGCTCGTCTCATTTTTGCAGCCCGTTGTTTTAATAATGATGCTTGTAAAACTGATTTTATCATGGCTTCTGCCAATTCTAATCCCACTCGTTCTACTCTCCAAGGCAGTTCTTTATTTAATACCCAGTCTAATCTACGGGAACAAGCAATACAAAATACGTCTGTGAATTCGTCTCAATATCGAGAATTACAAAAACTCTATCAACTCTTAGTTCAACCCATTGAGGATTTATTACCGAATCATCCTGATGAACGGGTGATTTTTATTCCCACAGATTCTTTATTTTATCTGCCTTTTGCTGCTTTGCAAGATGAACAGGGAAAATTCTTAATTGAAAAACATACAATTTTAACATCTCCTTCCATTGCTTTATTAGAAACGACTCACAAACAACGGCAAAGTTTATCTTCTGCTGCAACAGATATTGTGATTGTCGGTAATCCGCAAATGCCCAAACTTGCACCCAGTCCAGAGGAAGAACCTCGACCATTAGCACCTCTTCCCTATGCTGAAAAAGAAGCGATTGAGATTGCTAAATTATTCAAGACTTCGGCTTTAGTTGGGGCGAATGCAACGGAATTAACAGTGGTTCAACGGATGAACAATGCTCGAATTATTCATTTGGCAAGTCACGGAATTTTTGATAATCGTGAAGCTTTAAATAGTGGTGTGGCATTAACTTCTGAGGAGTATAAAGATGGATTTTTAAGGGCGGATGAAATTTTTAATTTAAGATTAAATGCAGAATTAGTAGTGTTAAGTGCCTGTGGAACAGGACTCGGAGAGTTAACCGGGGAGGGGATGGTTGGCTTATCTCGTTCGTTTTTGAGTGCGGGGGTTCCGAGTTTAGTGGTATCGTTATGGTCTGTGGATGATGAGCGAACCTCTCAACTGATGATACAATTTTACCAAAATTTACAAACGACACCGGACAAAGCCCAAGCGTTACGACAGGCGATGTTAACGATTAAAACTCAAGATTCTGATAATCCCCAAGATTGGGCTGCGTTTACTTTAATCGGT
>JBMDYE010000443.1:0-8859 GCA_048595135.1 Planktothrix sp.
ATTATGACTAATAATCGTTCCTTCCATTGCGCCGCGCACCTGGGATTCTAATTTCGCCTGTTGGGTGGCTTGCATTCCCGCTTTGTGCGCTTCAACACTTACCGTTGTGGCTTGACGTAACTCATTTAATGCCGCTTGATCATGGGTTAAACGTAAAGTAATAATTGCTTTTGTTAATTCTAAATCAATGCCTTCAGGATTTTTTGCGGAGGTTAAAGGACGGTTGAAAAGTTGACGTTGTTCGGTAGCGGTGATCGGATTTTGCACCACAATGGTTGCTGCATTTTCTAAACTTGAAGATAATTTAGATAAGGGATAAGCTGCATCGGCACCGATCAGTTCTGCAATGTGATTTCGAGTTGGCATTTCTCCATGCCAAAGGGCATTGCCGGGGGGAGCTTCATCAAGATATAATTCTAATCGCCCTTGCTCTAAGCGAATCACCGCATTTTCTAGGGGAAGCCCAGCGAAATAGAGAAAATGACTACTGGCGCGAAACGGATAAATATTGGCGGGAAAATTCCGAGAACTGGGACGACCTGACCATAAAATAGCCGGAAAATCAATTAAATTCGCCAGTTTTTCTCGCCGTTGACGTAAAGTATTGATAAGAATAGGAGAAGGATGGAATAACATAATTAAATAACGTTAGAGATCAGCTAGTTTTATTCTAAAATCTTAGATCAATTCCATTTTAAGCTGTTGAGTTTCCTGCCTCCCCTCGTCATGAATTCTCTCGAAAAACAAGTTACAATTCAGTAAAATATAGCAACGGCAATGAGGGCTAGGACATACACGATGGCTGTAGTTGTGTCCATCCCATACGAATTCGCCTCCTGCATAGCTGCTATAAATGGAGAAGTGTAACCTAAGTACACACTCAGCCGTAAGGAATGTGATTTTGGCTAAACCCCTTCAATAACATTGTCATTCCCTCACCAGAAATTAGACTATGGCATTTTCAAAACCCAACCGTCGTACCTTAATTAAATCCTGTGATTGGCCAATTTCTCAACTCCCTGGGGTAAATTTGCAGAATCAAAGCCAACTCAACAATTATGGCATTGAAACCACTAGCCAACTATTAGAGCAAGGGACAACTCAAGCCCAAAAAATGATGCTAGCCAATCTTTTACAAATTAATCTTCGAGATGTTAGTAAATGGGTGGCGATGGCAGATTTAGCACGAATTCCGAGTGTCGGATGTCAATATTGTGGTTTGTTGCTTCATGCTGGCGTGGGTTCGGTGACGCAGTTAGCCCAGTTACCTGTTCATCGGTTACATCAACAAATTTTACGCCTCCATGTCTCTACAATGCAGCGGCGAGATTTATGTCCCCCCGTCGAACAAGTTCAACAATGGATTCAACAAGCAAAATCAGTAATCAGTAATCAGTAATCAGTAATCAGTAATCAGTAGAAAGTCAAGAGTTGAGAGTTAATCTTTAACAATCAGTGGTTAAAAATTCTTAATTCTTAATTCTTAATTCTTAATTCTTAATTCTTAATTCTTAATTCTTAATTCTTAATTCTCCTTTACTAATACCCCATTTAAAAAAATATCGGCTAAACCTTCGGCCATTTCTTTCATGTCTTGGGGGGAGGCGTTGGGTTCGATGAGGGTACTGTAGCTAAAACCCGCCACCGCAAACATTCCTAAAAACACGTGAGCAACGATTTTGGGGTTCATTTTCCGATAAACGCCTTTTTGCATTGCTGTTTCAAAAAAGGCTTCGGCTACATCCGTCATTTTAACAATAATTTCGGATTGAATGCGATCGCGAAGTTCAGGATGAAATTGAGCTTCTAAAAAACAAATTCGCATCATATCTGCATTATCATGCAAGTGCATTATTCGTCTTTGTAACATTGTTGCTACCGCTTTATAATTACTCATCCCACTTAATTCGGTCAGCAAATCGGTTAGAATTTCCACCCATCCTTCCGTAACGACAGCGATTAAAATAGCTTTTTTATTGGGGAAATGACGAAACAATGTAGCTTCAGCGACTCCTGCCTTCTGCGCCAAATCACGGGTTGTTGTCCCATCATAGCCTTGATGAGCAAATAAATGGCGAGCGGCTTGTAAAATTCGAGTTTCTAACTCTGATGATGTTGAATGATTTAACATTGGTATGACTGTACAATCCCCATCAACCGTTATCTTAGGGTATCACTCGTCATCGAACTTGAAGCTTGAGTGATATAACTCTTCATGCTTTGATACAGTTTGAAGCCAAAATAAACTATGCTTTAAAATGATAGGCAGCGGTTTGGTATGGCCTGATTGTAAAGTTCCCCTGACGAAACGTTATGTTTGTGAGTTGGATTGTTAGACCGAAGTTAACAGCAAATCAACGTTACCGATTTTGGCAACGGCTGTGTATTGTTATCTTGAGCTTGTGTTTATTTGGGATGACCACATCCCCCCCAGTTTGGGCGCAAGATTCCTCAAAGTCCATTAATTCTATTCAACCTTATTTACAGCGAGTTGAGAAACAAGTAACAGAATTTCGCCTTGAAAATGGGATGAAATTTATTGTCTTAGAACGTCCACGAGCGCCTGTTGTTTCCTTTGTCATTTATGCGGATGTTGGCGGCGCCAATGAACCCGATGGTAAAACAGGAGTGGCTCACTATTTAGAACATTTAGCGTTTAAAGGAACCCAACGAATCGGCACAAAAAACTATCAAGCTGAAAAACCCTTGTTAGAACAACAGGATCAAGTTTTTGCTCAAATTTTGCAAGCCAGAGCCGATGGAAATCAAGAAAAAGTTCAACAATTGATGGCAGAATTAGAAAAATTAGAAGCCGAGGCGTCCCAATATGTTGTGCAAAATCAATTTGGTCGTATTGTTGAACAATCCGGTGGTGTCGGGATGAATGCGGCGACCTCTGCGGATGCTACTTTTTATTTTTATAGTCTCCCTGCTAATAAATTAGAACTGTGGATGTCTTTAGAATCAGAACGATTTTTAGAACCCGTTTTTCGAGAATTTTATAAAGAGAAAGAAGTGATTTTAGAAGAACGAAGAATGCGAACCGAAAATTCTCCGGTTGGTCAAATGATCGAGGAATTTTCTGCAACTGCATTTAAGGTGCATCCCTACCGTCGTCCAGTGATTGGATCTGTGGAAGACTTACAAAATTTAACCCGTGAGGATGTTCAAAACTTCTTTGAAACCTATTATGTTCCTAGTAATTTAACAGTGGGAATTGTAGGAGATATTGACCCCCAACAAGTCAAACAACTCGCAGAAGTTTACTTTGGTCGTTATCCGGCTCGACCTCAACCGCCTCAACTGAATATTGTTGAACCGCCTCAAACAGAAACCCGTGAACTAACTTTAACGTTAAAAACCCAACCTTGGTATTTTGAAGGGTATCATCGTCCGGCGATAAATCATCCTGATCATGTGATTTATGAAGCCATTGCTAGCATTTTAAGTGATGGTCGAACCTCTCGTCTTTATAAATCCTTGGTTGAACAACAACAAATTGCGTTAGCCGCACAAGGATCAAGCGGTTATCCTGGGGATAAATACCCGAATTTAATGTTATTTTATGCCATGCCTGCTCCCGGACATAATGTTGAGGAAGTGGCTACGGCTTTACGGAAAGAAATTGAACGATTAAAAACTGAACCTGTCTCCGAACAAGAATTAGAGCGAATCAAAACTCAGGCAAAAGTCGGCTTATTAGGGGCTTTAGATTCTAATATGGGAATGGCATTTGCCTTAGTTGAATATCAAGTAAAAACGCGTTCATGGACGAATTTGTTTAAGCAGCTTGAACAAATTGAAAATATTACTCCCGAAGATATTCAACGGGTCGCCCAAGAAATCTTCCGTCCCGAAAATCGCACGATTGGTAAACTATTATCTGCCCCGTAGGGGCGGGGTTGTCCCGCCCTTCGAGTCAGCTTTTTAAAGGTTGTTTATGGGTGGAATCCCTACAAGTATCTTTTTTAAACCGTCACCAGTCATTATCAATTGACTTGATCATTAGCAATCCAATACAAGCTGCATAGGTGTTTTTACAATCAAAACCATGATGTTAAATTATAGAAATTTGAACGTGAAAAAATCTAAACTCTTTTTAGCAGGACTCTTATTAGTAACCCTGTTAGTTACGTTAGTTTGGCACGTTCCTGCTATTGCATCGACGCCAAAACATTATACTGAATTAACTTTTCCTCCCCTTCCCAATATCCAACTTCCCCAATATGAACGCTATCAATTAGAGAATGGGATTACGGTTTATTTAATTGAGGATAATGAACTTCCTTTAGTGGGAGGTAGTGCTATCTTTAGAACCGGATCTCGATATGAACCTGCGGATCAAGTGGGTTTAGCGAGTCTTACAGGGGAAGTGATGCGAAGTGGAGGAACTCGATCCCATTCGGCTGATCAATTGAATGAATTATTAGAACAAAAAGCCGCTTCTGTTGAGTCAGGAATTTATACCACATCGGGTTACGTTGGATTTAGTAGTTTAAGCGAAGATTTAGAAGAAGTTTTTGGATTGTTTGCGGAAGTGATTCGCGAACCTGCCTTTCCTGATGATAAATTACAATTAGCAAAAACTCAAGAAAAAGGTGCGATCGCTCGTCGTAATGATGACCCAGAAGGGATTGCTGCCCGAGAATTTGGAAAGCTGATTTATGGGAATGAAAGTCCCTATGCTCGAACTACTGAATATTCAACGTTAGGGAATATTCAGCGAGAAGATTTAGTTAATTTTTATCAACAATCTTTCCATCCTGAAAATATGATTTTGGGAATTGTTGGAGATTTTGAACCGCAACAAATGAAAGCTTTAATTGCAGAAAAATTCGGTAATTGGAAGCCGACTCAGAAAGTTGTTATTCCTCCTCAACCCACGGTTTCCCAAGCGAATACAGGTGGGGTTTTTGTTGTTAATCAACCGCAACTCACCCAAAGTTATGTAGAAATGGGTCATTTAGGTGGACTTTTTAGTGATCCAGATTATCCAGAATTAACGGTGATGAATGGGGTCTTAGATGGCTTTGGGGGACGGTTATTTAATAATGTGCGATCGCGCCAAGGATTAGCATATTCTGTTTATGGTTATTGGGGCGGCGGGTATGATTATCCAGGGGTTTTTAACGCCGGAGGACAAACCCGTTCAGAAGCAACTGTTCCCTTAATAGAAGGCTTAAAAGCTGAAATTAATCGTCTCCGAACTGAACTGATTACCCCTCAAGAATTAGCCTATGCCAAAGAATCTACTTTGAATTCTTTTATTTTCAAATTTGAAGATCCGGCTCAAACGTTATCGCGGTTAATGCAATATGAATTTTATGGCTATCCTAAAGATTTCATCTTTGATTATCAAAAACAAGTGGAAGCAACCACCATTGAAGATGTACAACGGGTCGCTCAAAAATACCTCAACCCTGAAAATTTAGTGATTTTAGTGGTCGGGAATGAATCGGCGATTAATCCTCCCTTAAGTCGTTTAGATAATCAACCCAAAATCACATCTATTGACGTTACGATTCCGGGAAGTTAATGATAAGGTGGGCATAGCCCACCCTACAAAATCGTTTGTAAAACTTGTTCTAATAAATTTGGATTATCTGCGTCAAACCATTGGATTTCAGGAACAGCCCGAAACCAAGTTCTTTGTCGTTTCGCAAATTGTCGGGTATGTAAAATTGTGAGTTGAATGGCTTCGTCTAAGGAAATATCTCCTGCTAAATATTGTTTAATTTCCTGATAGCCTAACGTTTCTAATAGAGGTAAATCACAGCCATATTTTTGACATAACTGTTCTACTTCTTCTACAAATCCCCTATCAATCATTGCTTGAGTACGCGTTTTAATTCGACAATCAAAGGCTTCCGTATTTTCACAAGTTAACCCAATTTGCAGTATTTTATAATCAGGTGGGTTTTCTCCCTGTTGTTCAGAAATAGGGCGACCTGTGACATAATAAACTTCTAACGCTCTTAAAGTTCTGACTTGATCATTAGCATGAATTTTTTGAGCAGCGATCGCATCAATTTCTTTTAACATTTGATAACATTGAACTTGACCTAATGATTGCAATTGCGATCGCAAACTTTCCTGGGGGGCAACCCTGGGAATTTTCATCCCTTTTGTAATCGCTTTAATATATAATCCCGTCCCCCCGACTAACAAAATGGGTGAAGACAATTCAGGATTCGCAATTAAATGTTGGGCTTGATCTTGATAATCAGCAACGGTTAAGGTTTCCGTTGGTTCACAAATATCAATTAAATAATGAGGAACTCGCTGTTGTTCCTCAATAGTAGGTTTCGCCGTCCCAATATCAAACTCCCGATACACCTGTCGCGAATCCGCACTCAAAATTACCGACCCCAACCGTTGCGCCAACTGGATCGCCAAACCAGATTTCCCCGTCGCCGTTGCCCCGCAAATCACTAATAATCGGGGTTTTTGTGTTATTGTAGAAATAGTCAACTCTATTGTTCTCCCCTCATTCTCAAGCTTCCGTATCTAAAGACCCGCCCTGATCACTGGTGACTGGTGACTGATAACTGATGACTGTTCCGGTGCATCCCCTCCTTAAACTTCTTTTCAGAATGCGCTACAATCGTCTATAACCCTTTTGTGTTAAAATTTTTGGAAGTTTTGTCATTTTATATTGTCAACGTCCCATTTTGGCAATTATAACGCCCCAATACTGGAGTAATGATTCAGATGACCAGCAACTACAGCGCCGAACAGATTCAAGTTCTTGAAGGTTTGGAAGCCGTTCGCAAACGACCTGGAATGTATATTGGTTCCACAGGGCCACGTGGACTCCATCATTTAGTATACGAGGTTGTGGATAATTCGATTGATGAGGCGCTGGCTGGCTATTGCACCCACATCGAGATCGATTTTAATGCCGATGGTTCCGTCACTGTCACCGATAATGGCCGAGGGATTCCCGTTGATACCCATTCCAAAACCGGAAAATCTGCTCTAGAAACCGTTTTAACTGTTTTACACGCCGGAGGAAAATTTGGCGGGGGCGGTTATAAAGTCTCTGGCGGTTTGCATGGTGTGGGGGTTTCCGTTGTTAATGCTTTATCCGAATGGGTAGAAGTGACGGTTTATCGGGATAAAAAACAATATCACCAACGCTATGAACGGGGAAATCCCGTTACTGAATTAACCTCAAAATCCCTCAAGGAAACTAAAACGGGAACTTCCGTGCGGTTTTTACCAGATACGTTGATTTTTACGACGGGAATTGAGTTTGATTATGATACGATTGCTTCCCGTCTGCGAGAACTAGCTTATCTGAATGCGGGGGTAAAAATTACCCTCAGTGATAATCGTTTGGAATTGTTAAAACGTGATACATCCCGAATTGACACCTACTGTTATCAAGGGGGAATTCGGGAATATGTTGCCTACATGAACAATGATAAGCAACCTCTCCATGAAGATATTATTTATGTTTCAGGAGAACGGAACAACGTTAATATTGAAGTCGCCTTACAATGGTGTACTGATGCCTATAGCGACACGATTTTAGGTTTTGCGAATAATATTAGAACCATTGATGGGGGAACCCATTTAGAAGGGTTAAAAACGGTTCTGACTCGGACTTTAAATGCGATCGCCCGAAAACGCAATAAATTGAAAGAAGCCGATGCGAATTTAGGCGGTGAAAATATTCGGGAAGGGTTAACGGCGGTGATTTCCGTTAAAGTTCCCGATCCAGAATTTGAAGGACAAACGAAAACCAAATTAGGAAATACGGAAGTTCGGGGAATTGTTGACTCCTTAGTGGGGGAAACGTTAACCGAATATTTGGAATTTAATCCAGGGATTGCCGATTCAGTTATTGAGAAAGCCATTCAAGCGTTTAAAGCCGCCGAAGCTGCCCGACGCGCGCGGGATTTAGTCCGACGGAAATCCGTCTTAGAATCCTCTCCTTTGCCTGGGAAATTGGCGGATTGCAGCACCCGTGATCCCTCAGAATCGGAGATATTTCTCGTCGAAGGCGATAGTGCGGGCGGTTGTTGGTTTAGTTTTACTTATATATCGCTTGCTGATGGTTCAGAAAAAACTATCAAAGAGATAGTTGATGAACAGGCTGAAGGGAAAGAGCATTTTTGCTACACCATTAATGAAAGTGGCAATATTGCCATTGAGCGGGTCATTCATGCACGGCTGACCAAAAAAGATGCCCAAGTGGTGAAATTAACTTTGGATAATGGAGAAACGTTAATTTGTACTCCTGATCATCCCTTTATGCTCCGAGATGGCAGTTATAAAGCCGCCGCAACATTGACTCCTGATGATTCCTTAATGCCGTTTCATCGAAAAATTTCTCAGGGTGAAGATCACAATGAGGAAATGGTTTGGAATCCTGGGAATGATCAATGGATTAATACCCAATTCTTAAAAGCTTCCTATCTGTTACAAGCCGGAAATTTAGCATGGCAGTGGGGAAACGTTAAACCATTAGGAACGGGAGAGTTAGGTAAAAAACAGCGTGAAGTTTTGGATCAAGCTGATTATTCTAAAACGATCGCCGCGCTGTATAAACTGTATTTCTCTAGCGGGTCGATGAGTCGCGAAAGCGAGCAATCTTTGTTGACGTTTAAAACGTTTTGCGATCGCTATTTTAACGGTGATGAATCATTGGCTCGAATTGCAATTCGCAACTATAATCATCGGATTGTTTCAATCGAATGGTTAGAAGAACGGCATGATGTTTATGACATTGAAGTTCCTCATAGCCATAACTTTGCGTTAACGGCGGGTATTTTTGTCCATAATAGTGCCAAACAAGGACGCGATCGCCGAACTCAAGCGATTTTACCTCTGCGGGGAAAAATCTTAAATATT
>JBMDYE010000444.1:0-8690 GCA_048595135.1 Planktothrix sp.
GTTTGCCATTGGCTGGCAACCAAAACGTAATTCGTTTATTTACTCCTGCGGCAAACGCACTGATACTATCTAAATCAATTAGATAAGTATCTCGGTCATAATTAATCTTAATCCAGTACGCCACAAGATATCCTCCAACCCTTAACAGTCACCAGTTAACAGTCACCAGTTAACAGTCACCAGTCATCAGTCACCAGTTGTAAGAGAGCAGGGGGAGCGGAGGGAGCAGGGGGAGCAAGGGGAGAAATTTCTATTCCCAATTAAGCTGTTCCCTACTAATTCTTAATTCTCCTGACTGCTGACTCCTGACTCCTGACTCCTCTTCTTAATTCTTAATTCTTAATTCTTAATTCCTCAAGTTCTAAGGGTCGGGTTTGAGCTTCTGGGGTTGTCGAGGGTAAAGATTGATTAAATAACGTGGTTGCCGCTTGTACAAACCCTTGGAATAGAGGATGGGAAGTATTGGGACGGGATTGAAATTCTGGGTGAAACTGAGTGGCAATAAAGAACGGGTGATTAGAAAATTCAATGATTTCAACTAAACGACCATCGGGAGAAGTTCCACTAATCGTATATCCTGATTCTAAGAACAAATTCCGGTAGGCATTGTTAAATTCATACCGATGACGATGGCGTTCATAGATCACTTCCTGTTGGTACAGTTTATACGTTAAGGTATCGGGTTGTAAGCGACAGGGATATAACCCTAAACGCATCGTTCCCCCTAAGTCTACAACATCCTGTTGTTCGGGTAATAAATTAATCACAGGATTAGGCGTTTCTTCATTAAATTCTGCACTATGCGCCCCTTCTAATTGAGCAATATTTCTCGCCCATTCAATCACCGAGCATTGCATTCCTAAACATAATCCTAAGAAGGGAATTTTATGTTCACGAGCATATTGAATGGTGGTAATTTTACCATCTACCCCTCGAACCCCAAACCCCCCAGGAACCACAATCCCTTGCACATCCTTCAGATATTTTTCTGGCCCTTGTTCCTGAATGTCTTCTGCATTCACCCACTGTAAATTCAGTTCACAACCCACTTGAACCGCGGCATGGCGTAACGCTTCAACCACAGAAAGATAAGCATCTGTAAGCTGAACATACTTACCCACAATCGCAATATTAATTTTAGGATGGGGTAAGGTGCGTTTCGTCGTTTGATCCCGATGATACAACCGATCAACTAAGGTTTGCCAAGCGGTTAAGTCCGGTTGACGGTGTTCTAATTGTAGCAGCTTTAAAGTTTGTTGAGCCAGTCCTTCTTGTTCCAAAATTAACGGAACTTCATAGATACTATTGGCATCTCGTGACGTAATCACACAATCCACTTCAACATCACAGAAATTAGAGATTTTTTCTTTAATTCCCAACGGTAAAGGACGATCACAACGACACACTAAAATATCCGGTTGTATGCCAATGGAACGTAATTCTTTAACCGAATGTTGGGTGGGTTTTGTTTTCATTTCCCCCGATGCACCAATCCAAGGAACCAGGGTAACGTGTAAATAAATGACATTTTTTCGCCCTACATCTTTGCGAAATTGACGAATCGCTTCTAAAAAGGGTAACGATTCAATATCCCCAACGGTTCCTCCAACTTCCGTAATTACAACATCAGGATTTGTATCTTTTGCCACACGCAAAATTCGGTCTTTACATTCATTGGTAATATGAGGAATAACTTGAACGGTTCCCCCTTGATAGTCGCCTCGACGTTCTTTATTAATTACCGCTTGATAAATGGCTCCGGCAGTGACACTATTTAGACGAGACATAGAGGTATCGGTGAAGCGTTCATAGTGTCCTAAGTCTAAATCTGTCTCTGCACCATCTTGCGTTACAAACACTTCCCCATGTTGAAAGGGACTCATCGTACCTGGGTCAACGTTAATATAAGGATCAAGTTTAAGAATTGATACGGAATAATCCCTGGACTTGAGGAGTCGTCCTAAACTGGCGGCTACAATTCCTTTACCAATACTGGATACAACCCCACCTGTTATAAAGACAAACTTAGTCATAAAAATTACCTGAGCGGATCTAACACTCTATCAATTGTGCCATAAGCGCCTCCAGAAATTTAGATGAGTTCAAGACCTTCCGGGTTCCCACCCCCTTTCCTGGCTGGAAACTCGGCTTTAATTCTCGTAACAGAACTCTAGATTAAGGAAGCATACTCAACCTATCACTAACCCCCGAAGAATTACAACAATCCGATTCAGTTTTTCATGAATTTTCGGACTTCTGCAAAAAACTCGTTTCTCAAGGAAGACTTTAGATTTTTATCCCGAAAATCTCAACGAAAAATCCAGCTTTAAAGTGGCTTGTGCGTTCGTCCTAAATTAAAAAATGTGTACTTTTCTAACAAATAGAGAAAAACCCATAGCTCATCTGTAAAATCAAGTTAAAATTTGCAACTAAGTTAAACCTTTAACTTTCCCCAACCTTCGTCACCGTCTCATCGATTACTCCCTAAAAACAAGTATATTTTCTGATCATTGCTGTTGTATTTCCTATGGCTTCTTTAATTTCCCCTTGCATCTCCCCCTTGACTTTCAACCCTTCGACTCCTGCTTCATTTCCTCAACCGGATTTAGCTCCGGTGAGAGAACTTTTATTGATTGATTCTGGGGTAACAGCTTATCAAGATTTAATGGCTGGACTTAAACCGGGAATTATTCCCATTGTTTTGCATCCTCACGAAGATGGGATTCTGCAAATTAGTCAGGTTTTAAATCAATATCAGAATTTATCCGCTTTTCATTTAGTTTGTCATGGTTGTTCAGGACAACTGCAACTTGGAAATACGGTTTTAACGACATCTAATTTAATCGATTATCATCAAACTCTGAAGGATTGGTCGAACTCCTTTTCTACTGATGCTGATTTCTTAATTTATAGTTGCGAAGTGGCTGAAGGAAGCAAAGGAAAACAATTTATTCAAGCTTTAAGTCAGTTAACCCAAACTAACATCGCCGCCACTGACCAAAAACTCGGAAAAAGTTCTTGGAATTTTAACGTAACCATAGGAACTATTAAAACTGAATTGGCTTTTCTACCGGATATTTTAGCTTCCTATTCAGAGGTTTTAGCCTTTTCAGTTACATCTAATAATAATCCCCAAGAGTTACTGAATACCCTTTTAGGGAATACCACTGGATTAAGTAATTTTTCGATTAATGTTACGGGTGATCCCATTGCGGTCGGGTTATTCCAAGAAGATCCGTTTGGGTTGGGGTCAGGAATTGTTTTAAGTACAGGAAATGCAACCCAAATTCCCGGAGAAAATACAGGCTCAATCTTTGAGCTTGCTGATTTAGATACAGATTTAGGAGGTGTGGCAACTCTTGGGGATTTTATTAGTTTAGAAATTCAATTCGATGCGGATGCGACAGCTAATCAGTTATTTTTTCAATATGTTTTTGGGTCAGAAGAATTTTTAGAATTTGGCGGAGATGTTTTTAATGATTCCTTTGAATTATTATTAAATGGAACAAATTTAGCCAAATTAACAAATGGTCAAACTGTTACCATTAATAACTTAGTTCCCAATGGAGATGATCCAACTTCCTTTAATCCTGACTTCATTAATAATCCTGCGGGTGCGGGAACCCTGACTAAACTTGATGGTTATACTCAGATTTTAACCTTTTCTGGGCCTTTAATTCCTAATAGTAGAAATACACTGAGGGTTCAGATTCAAGATGTGGCTGACGGATCATTAGATTCAGCAGTATTTCTGAAAAGTGGAGCATTAGGAACCAATTTACCCACCGATACAACACCCACCATTGCATTTTCTCAACCCAGTTATCAAATTAATGAAAATGGAACAATTGTCGGTTCAGAAATTACCCTGAACCGGACAGGAAACCTCAGCCAAGCTGCCACAATTGATGTCATTTTAACCGATGGAACCGCTACCGGAGGAGTTGATTATACAAATACTCCCGTAACGGTTAATTTTGAGGCGAACCAAACCACCAAAACCTTTCAGATTCCCATTAATTCAGATAATAATATTGAACCGACAGAGACCGTTAATTTAAGTTTAGCAAATCCTAGCACGGGTTTTCAACTGGGGACGCAATCCACAGCCGTTTTAGAAATTCTTGATCCGAACAATAGTTTACCTTTTGTTAACCTCAGTTTAGGGAATTCTTCTCTGGATGAAACCGGATCAGTAACTTTATCTGCTACACTTTCAACGGCGACGAATCGAGATGTTACAATTAATTTAGGGTTGTTGGGGACGGCGGCTAGAGGAAGTGATTATAACGTTTCTTCAGAATCGATTTTTATCCCCGCAGGTTCAACCAATGGCAGTATAACAATTTCAGCAATTAATGATAGTATAGCTGAAGAAAGTGAAAGCATTATTGTTGATTTGTCCAGTTTAAACAATGCCACAACCTTTGGTGTTCAACAAGTCGCAATTCAACTTTCTGATAACGATGTTTCTTCTCCCCAAGCCACACCAACACCGACACCAACACCAACGCCACAGCCGACTCCAGAACCCACACCTGAACCGACGCCAGAACCTTTTCCAACCTTAACCTTAAATCTGGAAACCGACTGCATTTGTAATCGTTTAGAACCCCCTTCTCTTGATGGAATTGTTCCGAATTGGGTTGAAGATACGATTAATGGAACAACCAATAATGATGGCATTCGAGGCAGCGATCGCAACAATGCTTTATTTGGAGGAATTGGAAGTGATGAAGTCTATGGACAACTAGGGGACGATAACGTTTATGGTGGAGAAGGCATTAATAATCAGGGGGGAAAACCAACAGAAACCGACGTTTTGTTTGGGAATGAAGGACGAGATTATATCAGTGGTAGTGAAGGCAGTGATAAACTGTATGGAGGGGAAGAAGATGATGCTATTTTTGCGGGGAAAAATAATGATTTAGTTTATGGCGACTTAGGGAATGACACAATATTAGGAGACTTAGGAGAAGATACCCTTTTAGGAGATACCACAGAACCGGATTTACAAACTCCCGCCGGACAAGATTTGTTATTCGGAGGAGAGGGAGATGATGAGCTATTTGGAAATGGAAATAATGATACCTTAAGTGGGGGAGTAGGAAGCGATCGCATCAATGGCGGGAAAGAAAATGATTTATTATTTGGAGAAGACAATGCCGATATTATCTATGGCGATATTGGAAAAGACACCCTCTGTGGCGGTGAAGATAACGATACCCTGTATGGCGGAAGTGGCAGCAAAATTCCAGTTAATTTAGGGAGTGATGATGATGAACTGTGTGGCGGGAATGGGGATGATCTTTTAAGTGGAAATGAAGGCAACGATAACCTACACGGAGAAGCAGGAAATGATACCCTGTATGGGGGAGAACAAGAGGATACTTTATTCGGTGGCGAAGGAAACGATTTCTTATTAGGAGATCAAGGAAATGATATTTTAATCGGTGCAGAAGGAAACAATACCTTAACCGGAGGAAAAGGTGAAGATCTGTTTTTAATTTCTCCCCTGGGCGGTCAACAAATGATTACAGATTTTACTCCCGGTCAAGATCAAATCGGCTTAACTGACGGGTTAATCTTAGACCAAATTACCTTCATTCAAAATAACGGAATGTTACAGCTACAACTCAACAATCAAATTTTAGCCGTATTAACTGGAACCTTACAGGTTACGGAACAAGATTTTATGGCAGTAATTAGGCAATAGGCAATAGGCAATAGGCAATAGGCACTCTTGCAATAGGAAAGAAATTTCTCCCTCCGCTCCCCCTGCTCCCTCCGCTCCCCCTGCTCCCTCCTGCCTCCTGCCTCCTGCCTCCTGCCTTCTTCTAAAATTTCCCGCCGCAAACCTGTTCAATTAATTCAACAACGGCGGTGCGGCTTAATTTTTCCTGACCTTCTGCTAACACATCTAAAGTGGCATGGGCCAAAGCGAGAGGAATGCGACAAAAATCCAACGCAGGGCCAGAGGGTAACGCCTCAGTGTACGCATCCGCTAAGGACAAGTTCCGCTTGGCATAACTGTGCATTTGGGCAGATGTCCAACCCATTGGGAAAAAATCGACCCCCCGCCGTCCGTCGTCCTTAAAGTTGCGGAGAATATTCACCGCCTGTAACCCCCGACCAAAACCAATCGCATGAATGCGGTTCGTTTGGGTGCCATCGTACCAAGCCCATAAATCCGACAGCAACAGCCCCACAGCCCCCGCCACACCAAAGGTATATTGATCTAATTCCGCTTCCGTTTCAATCCGCCAATTGCGTTCTGCCCAGTACGCCATCCGGTCAGCCATTGCTGCGGTTGCATCCCAGATGCGGGGGGCAATGCGTTCCGGGGCTAATTTTGCCCACTCTCCCACCCGTAACGTCACTTCTTCAAGATGACCCAGATCAGAAAATTCTGCAAACCAATCCTCAGCAATAGTTTCCTGATTCACAGCCGATTGAAAATTTTGGCTGATCATCGTTAATAATCGGGCTTTGGTTGCATTATCTAAATCGGGATGATCTTCAACTTCATCAATCGCACGCATACACAAATAGGCAGAAGCCACCGCTTCTTGAAGCAACGGAGGTAAACGATTAATGGGAATGTAAAACGTCCGACTGGTCTCTTGAAGCACTTCTAACGGTTGTTTCTGCCAATTCTTCATGCCTTAAATCCTCACACCTACTAAGCGGTTAGCCCTGTGGCTTTGCGCTCGATATTTTACAACGAATATACATCAACCACTAATTCTGAAACTCCTAGCCCCATATCTTGTCACCCTCCTATTGATCAGATAAGCTGTAATGAGGGTAATCTCTGCCAAAACTTGACATTATGCTGCAAGCGGTTCCGCAGAATCAAGGTGCTATAGGGGCTGATACAAAGCTCGACGTTGAACTTCGCAAAGTTTTCAAAGTCTTCAATGGCGAAACCGCCGTGCGCGGTGTTGATCTCGATATCCATCGAGGCGAATTTTTCAGTATTCTTGGCCCCTCCGGTTGCGGCAAAACCACAACACTGCGACTCATCGCAGGGTTTGAGATGCCCTCCGCCGGAGAAGTGTTTATTCGGGGTCAGTCCGTTACCCAAACGCCGCCTTATCTCCGTCCGGTGAATACAGTTTTTCAAAGTTACGCCTTATTTAACCATCTCAACGTCTGGGATAATATCGCCTTTGGACTTCGGATTAAACGCAAAGGCAAAGGGGAAATTGAAGATAAGGTTAGAGAAGCCTTAAGTTTAGTGCAGATGGAATCCTTTGCCAACCGTTATCCTTCCCAAATGTCCGGCGGACAGCAGCAACGGGTTGCTTTAGCGAGAGCATTAGTCAATCGTCCGGCGGTTTTATTATTGGATGAACCGTTAGGGGCGTTAGACCTGAAACTCCGCAAACAAATGCAGATGGAACTCTCCAACCTCCATCGCAATTTGGGGATGACTTTTATTATGGTCACTCACGACCAAGAAGAAGCCATGAGTTTGTCTGACCGTATTGCAGTCATGCACGATGGTCGCATCGAACAAATTGGCACCCCCAATGAAATTTATGAATATCCCCAAACGCCGTTTGTGGCTGATTTTATTGGGGATACCAATCTATTTAAAGGACAAGTTGAAAGTGCTGATGTGTCGAGTTTATTTGTGGTAACAGAAACGGGGATCAGTATTGAAATTAAACACAACACCCTCAGTGGGATCAAACTTCCTCAACAAGATTTAAGAACAGGGGCTTCCGTTGTCGTCAGTGTTCGACCGGAAAAAATAACAGTAAGTTCCTATCCCGTCGCCAGTTCAGTCAACTGTTTTGAAGGTCGTTTAATGAATGCGATGTATTTAGGAACTCACATTCAATATGTGGTGAAATTATTATCAGGAGAAAACGTATTAGTTCGACAACCAAAAACCGGAAATAGTCTCCCCGATAGTGATACTCCCGTTTACGTTTCTTGGGGAACAACGGATTGTTTGGCACTTCCTGATCAAAAATAATAGTCTGTTTTGAAGAGAGTAAGGGCGAGAAAACCTCGCCCCTACGGAACTATATTAAAACACAGGAAAACTCGGAATAGGTGTAAATCCAGGTCTGAGAACGACTAAATCCGATTGCGTTATATTAACCCCTTGTACATCCGCAATCAAATCACCCTGTTTACGAATATAAGTTCCACTTCCATAAAATTCCAGGCTGTATTGAAGCAGTCCAAAATCATTAGCGACTTGAATTTTATCCCCTTCAGCTTGATTAAAATCCGTAATTGTTGCGTGACCTTCTCCAAAGTAATAAACAATTGGTTCATGAGTCCAGCCATAGTAAGGAGAAAGTGGCTGAAGTCTTCCTAAAATAAAATGATCTGCTCCTGTCCCTCCCGTTAAATTATCATACTGAACTCTCGATGCCAAGGGAAAAGATTCTGAACCCTGGAAACCATCTAAACTATCATTTCCACTTCCCCCATTTAAAGAATCACTCCCCATTCCGCCATAAAGGGAGTCATTTCCCTCATCTCCCTGTAAGAAATCCTCACCAAAACCCCCCACTAAATAATCATTTCCCCAACCCCCATAAATAGAATCATTACCTCCTTCTCAATACAAACTATCCCCTCCTAATCGTCCTTCCAGCAAATTATCTCCTTCATCTCCGTATAAAACAATCGGATCAAAAAGACCGGGAAAAGGAAAAGGAAAAGGG
>JBMDYE010000445.1:0-30544 GCA_048595135.1 Planktothrix sp.
GTTATCAGTCATCAGTCACCAGTCACCAGTTAGAAGACAGGAGACAGAATTATCTCCCCCTGCTCACCCTGCTCCCTCTGCTCCCCCTCCCTGGCTTTATATGCGTGAGTTCATTCAAGACTAGCTAAGATAGACAAAGAATATCGTCTTTTACCTTAACTAAGATGACGTTAGAAACGTAGAATTCTGACAGGTAACGAAGGGCCAATTAAATGAAATTCTGGACAAAAAGCCTGATGTCCAGGCTGGTGGTCTATTTTTTACTGCTGTCTGTGGTAACCGTCTTCTGTGTGGGGGGTATCGCGTTCAACACCGCCAAAACCTCTATTCAACAATTGGTATTTGATCGTTTGGACGTGATCGCCACGTTTAAAGAAGAAAGCTTAAACCTGTGGGTGGAAAATCAAAAAAATGCTACAGTCTCCTTGGCAAATCTGCCAGCCCTCAAAACGGCCGCAGAAGTTTTGTTAACCGTCAGTCCCGGCAGTATTGAATTTCAACAAGCCGATACTCAAATGCGTCAGTATCTGGCTTCTGTTCTCGCGGCGAAACCGGACTTGCAGGAAGTCCAAATTCTCTCAGTGCCAGAGGGCAACATTATTTTATCAACTAATTCTCAATTTAAAGGACAAAATGGCATTAACCAGCCTTATTTTCGCCAAGGTCGCGATCGCACCTTTATTCAAAATCTTTATGTTTCTGCGGCTACCCAAAAACCCCTGATCACCATTAGTACCCCCCTGGTCGGATCGCAGGGTAATGTCTTGGGAGTTTTAGCGACTCATCTCAACCTCAGCAGAATTGAGGACATCATTTTTAATCAAACGGGTTTAGGTCAGACGGGAAAAACCTTTTTAATCACTCGAAACCAAGTTTTGATTAAGGCAACTCGTTCTGGTGGAGAGAGCCTGGACAACACACTACAGACCCCAGGAAGTCAAGCGGCGTTAGCGGGGAAAAATGGACAGAAAATTTATTTAAATTCACAGGGAATTCCCGTATTGGGAGTGTATCGTTGGTTAGAAGAACGGGAATTGGCTTTATTAGTGGAAATGCAGCAATCAGAAGCACTGGTTCCGGCTCGACGTCTAGCTGGGATCATTGGATCGGTTGGATTAACTGCTGTTGCAATTCTAGCGATGGTTGGCTATCTCCTCGCCCGACAAATTACCGATCCCATTGTTGCCATTACCAAAACAGCAAGCCAATTGTCTGAAGGGGATTTAACCTTAGTCGCTCCTGTCATGACCGAGGATGAAGTCGGACAATTAGCGATCGCCTTTAACCGTGTGACCCGACAGTTACGACGAGTCTATGCAGGTTTAGAAGAAAAACTCATTCTCCTTCAGCAAAAAGAATCCCAATTAAAAGACAGTTTAAAACAACTAAAAATTGAAAAACAAACGGTTGAAATTCAAAAAAATTCCCTGACCCAAGCGTATCAAGAAATTACCCTCCTCAACCAACAGTTAAAAACCAAAAATACTGATTTAATGGCGGAATTGCGAGTTCAAAATTACCGACTTTATCAATTTCTAGAAGCGATTCCGTTAGGCGTTGTTGTTCTGGATCAGCAAGGGAAACTTTACTATACGAATCGAGTCGCGCAGGAATTAATGGGACAAAAAGTTTTCTTTTCTGATCCGGCTCCCACATTTAACGTTTATTCTAATACTTTATCGGATAATCCCACCCCCTATCCTTTGGAAAACTTACCGATTCTGCAAGCTTTAACGACGGGACAAGCTTGTGTTAATAAATTAGAAGTGAAGCACCAGGAACGGGTGATCCCGATCCAAGCTTGGGGAACTCCCATTTATGATGAATCTGGACAAATTATCTACGCAATTGGCATCTTTCAAGATGTTACAGAACGCCGAAAAGCTGAGGAAGAACGGCAACGATTTATTGAAGAAATGTTTGAAATTAACTGTAATTTAGAATTAGCATTAGATGAAGAAGAACGGTTAACGGATGCGGCAGGACGGTTTGTTCCGAATCAATTTTTATCGTTTTTAGGCTATGAAAGTCTCGTTGATGTTAAATCGGGAGATGCGGTACAGAAAGAAATGTCGATTTTATTTTCTGATATTCGCAAGTTTACCCAAATGTCAGAACTGATGACACCGGAAGATAACTTTAAGTTTATTAATGCCTATTTATCCAGAATGGAACCTGCGATCACGGAAAATCAAGGATTTATTGATAAATATATTGGCGATGCGATCATGGCATTATTTGGGGGAAGTGCGGATGATGCGGTGAAAGCGGGAATTTCAATGTTAGAACGGTTAGCGGACTACAACTTAACGCGGCAACGTCCTGAGCGTCCTCCGATTACAATTGGGATTGGTATTAATACGGGAGATTTAATGTTAGGAATTGTGGGGGGACAGCATCGGATGGACAGTACCGTGATTAGTGATGCGGTCAATTTAGCCTCTCGTATGGAAGAATTAAGTAAACGTTATGGCATTCCTTTATTGATTAGTGAACATACTTTTTTCCGCCTCGCTGATCCCAATGAATATTCGTTTAGAGTCATTGATAGAGTAGCCGTGAAAGGCAAATCAGAACGGGTTTCAGTTTTTGAAATTTTTGATGCCGAGCCTCCCGAACTTCGTCAAAAAAAGATTAAATATAAAACGTTATTTGAGAAGGCGTTAACGTTATATTATCTACAAGATTTTTCCGCCGCAACTCAACAATTTAAAGTGTATCTTGAATTACTCCCGACGGATCAAGTCGCACAAATCTATTTACAACGAACTATCCAATCCCAAGCTACAAAACAAATCTAAATTAAGAATTAAGTTGTCAAGTATAGATTGTTTCTGTTTCTGGTTGGGGTTAGCTGAACTGGCATTTTGCTGATAAATTTGTATAGAATTGTTATTTAAATATTAAACAAGAATAAAAATTTTTGATTCGGCTTATGATACAATCCACATAGTGTCCAATTAGAAAAGAATCTCATATCATGATACTACCTGATATGGTAGGCTTTTCAGGATCAGCAATCTGAACAGATGTAAAAAAAATTACATTCCTTCAGGCAGTGATCTGTTTTGATCATCCAAAGAAGACATGATGCAAATTTTTGGTGACTTCGTTGAAGTTCTCTCCATTAGTAATGAATTTCTGGTGATTGGATTTTCTCCGACTTCCATTCCTCTCAAACAACGCTGGAGAAATAATGGCTTATCTGCTAATTTTATGGCAGATTATGTCACCACATTTTTTCCAAGAAGTGAAGATGATTTAAGTGGAACCCATCGACAAAGCGAAATTAAAAGTGCAGTTAGTTTTATTGCCAATGAGTTATTAGAGAATGCCATGAAATTTAGTGATGGGAGCCTAAACCAACCCATCAGTATTCAACTGTACTTAAAAAGTGATAGATTAATCTTTGTCGTGATTAATAGCATTGCTAGTCACGCTGTTAAACCGTTTCAGGCTTATATTCATAAATTAATGACCTCTGATCCTCAAGAATTATATATTTCTCAAATTGAAGAAAATCTAGATAGTGAAACCCAATCAGGATTAGGTTACTTAACGATGATTAATGATTACTTAGCTCGATTAGGTTGGAAATTTGAGACGATTCAAACTGATCCAGAGATCATTAATGTAACAACAATGGTTCAACTAGATATTTAAGCCTAGACCCATCAACCAGTCAAACGATTAAAGGATAATTTTACCAATGGAAATTAAAGATTTTAAAACAGAAGATTATCAAGTATATTACAAGCAGGAAGCTCAAACGATTGTCTTATCCGGTTCATTGCGCTTAAGTGGATTAGAAGAAACAAACCCTGTGGTTAAGTTATTAAATGATGTCTTAGATGAAAATCCTGAAAATCTAATCTTTGATCTTCGAGATTTAGAATTTTTAAATAGTTCCGGCATTAATATGCTATCTAAATTTGTGATCAAAGTTCGACAAAAGCAAAATGTATCCTTAAAAATTTTAGCATCTTACCAAATTCCTTGGCAAGGCAAATCCCTCAAGAATTTGCAGAAATTATTACCCAGTTTAGAATTAGAAATTCAATAATTATTTCCCTTAATATCAGGCAGTAATTAGAACATAAAAGTACAGGTTTGTATTTTTATGTCAAAAGGTAAATTTACCATGACAAACCAATCTACATCCTTATCTAACCTGATGATAGAAGTTGAATCACTGCGCCAAGAACTGGAAGTTTTAAGGCGAGAAAAAGCCGATTTGGAAATTCTTTTAGAAACAACAACAGTTCATGCAGATTTAGTTGAATCTCAATTACAAGAATCTAATCTGCAACTGCAACAGCAAATCCTTGAACGTCGATGTACTGAAGCTAAATTAAAAGCTTCAGAACGGCAACTGCAATCGTTACTGGAAACGGTTATGCAAGCCAATCAAGACCTGAAAATTATTTTAGAAACAACAACGGCTCATGGAGATTTTATTGAGGAATATACCCATAATCTCAGCATTCGAGATCCCTTAACTGGATTATTTAATCGACGTTATCAAGAACGAGCGTTAGAACGTCATCTTAACTATGCAAAAAAACATCAACAGCCTTTGAGTATCATTATGGCTGATCTCGATTATTTTAAAAATTTTAATGATAAATGGGGTCATCATGCGGGAGATGTAATTTTAAAGGAAATGAGTCAATTTATCCTGAATAATATTCGCCAATTTGATGTTGCTTGTCGATACGGGGGCGAAGAATTAATGATAATTTTACCGGGAACGCCTTTGGAAACTGCCCAAAAATTAGCAGAAGATTTGCGATTAGGGGTACAACAATTAAGTTTAGAAAACCATCCTAAATTTTTAGAAGGGATTACCATTTCGCTAGGGGTTGCCAGTTTCCCTGAACATGGAACAACCAGTATTGAAGTGACTCAATCCGCCGATGCAGCTTTATATCACGCTAAATTTAAAGGACGTAACTGTGTGGTAACAGCCAATGACTTATGATCTTAATTTATCGAATTAAAGGTTGGATTAAATAAAAATCTATTATATGCTATAGATTTGTTCAATAGGCATAAGGAAATGGATAATGAAAGCCTGACCCAACGACAACTTCTTCAAGAAATTCAAGAACTGCGTCAATATATTGATACTTTAAAGCAAGAAAAAGCCGATTTAGAAGTTTTATTAGAAATTACCATTGCTCACGCAGATTTAGTAGAAGCGCAGTTACAAATTTCCTATGAACAATTAAAAGCTGAAATGCAAGAACGCCAATCAGCAGAAGCGAAGCTGGAAGCATCTCAAAATAAGCTTCAATCCTTGGTGGAAATTTTGCATCAAGAGAAACAAGACTTGGAACTGATTTTAGAAACCACCATTGAACATAGTAATTTTGTCGAAGCGTCTTTACATTATGAAAGTATTCATGATCCCCTGACAGGATTATTTAATCGTCGTCATTTAGAAATTGCCTTCGCCCAGTCGATGAGTTCTGCTCAACAATCCCAACAACCTTTAAGCATTTTATTAACGGATATTGATCATTTTAAGCGATTTAATGATACTTATGGTCATAAAGCGGGAGATGTCGTTCTAAAAGTCGTCAGCCAAGTTGTCCAAGATACTCTCCGGGATTCTGGTATGGCGTTTCGCTATGGTGGCGAAGAATTAGTGATTATTTTACCTCATACTTCTCTGGAAATCGCTCAACAAATCGCTGAAAAATTGCGTCTGCGAATTAAAAATTTACAGCAAGATTATTCCTATCATTTTTTAGCAGGAATTACCATCTCCATTGGTGTTGCGAGCTTTCCAGAGCATAGTAATACCTCTGATGGGTTATTACAATTAGCAGATACCGCTTTATATCAAGCTAAATTTGATGGGCGCGATCGCGTTGTTGTCGCACCCCTCCTTCCTCCTTAATTAAGAAGTCTTCAATTGTAACCCCGTTAAATGGGGAGGTTGGGGTTTTCCCATCCCATCCGTTAACGCATAGCTGGTTGTGAGTAACCACATCCAAATTTGAGGCGATCGCGGTTCTAACCAAGGTTGAATTTGGCGGGTTAAACCGGGTAGCCAACCGAATAACCAACTGATGATCGATAACACCGTAAATTTCAAATAATTACTCACCCAACGCATACTTTCAGCCGGACTAATAAAGTCTAAAATCCACACTAATAACATCGGGTTGATCCGGGCGGCTTTCAACGCTAATCGCGTAAATGTCCACCAATCTGTGCGATCTTTAATAAACTTTTCTGCAATGTCCTGGGGTTCTGTGGCTAAAATTCCAAAAAAGGTATTTAAAATTGAATTAATTTTTTGAGGGGGTAAATATTTCCCGGTCGGAACCATCATTCCTTTAGAAAATAACCACGTGACCGAAACATTGGTTTGATAAGCTCGAATTCGATCCAACCAATCCGCCGTTAATAAATTATGCTGTAAAGCAGTATGTAATAACTCCGTCATTCTTGATAAATTCCTCACCAACGATCCAAACCCCGTAAATACCAGGGGAGATTGTAAAGACGCCGCATCCCCAATTAAAATTAACCGATCAAACCCGACTTTGCGATCGCGACTTCCTGTACTAAAATGCCCCGGAATATAACCAAACGTTGGTTTTTTCCAAATTAATTTTTCTAGATCGCAGCGTCGATATTCCGGTAAAATCCTGAAAAAGTCTTCATACATTTCTAATAATGAACCAGGGTTTTTAGGGTTCACTTGATGGTAATGAAAGAGATAAAACGTTAATTCATTTCCCGCCCCCGGAAACAATTCCCAAATTAATTGTCTTCCCTTAGAAATATCCCCATGGGTATTTAAAACATCCCCATAGGTGGAGTCCCAAACCCCCGGTTCAAATCCCCCATCAATCACCGCCCCAACCGTTGGACAAACGCTATCAAATGCCCGTCCGCCGTTTAATTGCCAAGCAATAGGAGAGGCCGTACCCATAGCATCAACCAGTAATCTTCCCGTAGCAATTCGTTCAGTTTGGGTGGGGAGATGTTGGGTTGTTACGCTAACTTTTTCTTGATCGATATCCCCTTGAATAAATTCCGTTTCATCCCAAATTTCTCCCCCCGCTTGTTTTAATTTCTCCCCGGATAATTTCAGCAACATTTCCGCATTTAAGGCAATATTTAAAACCCGCGGCGTATGTAAAATTTCAGCTTTGGCAACGGGAGGATTATACGCATCAAAAAATTTATGAAACCCGTCTTTATATTCTCTGGCAATAAAACTTTCGACTTCTGCCGGAGTAAATAATCCCAAATCAATTAAACTTTGCAATTCACTGCGAGAAATATTCCATTCTCGATTCATCCGACCAAAAGGCAATCGTTCAATTAATAAAACTCGATAGCCTAATCTTGCCATCACCGCCGCATGAATCACACCCAATGCACCCCCAATATAAATTAAATCATAACTGGGAGGATGGGAGGATTGAAGATGATCTTGTTTAAAAATAACTTGTTTGGGGGTTTGGGGATTTCTTACCCCCTCTCGCCAGCGTTTTTCCCACCAGTAAACCCGCTTGAGATCCGATTCCCCATTGGGCATTTTTTTAAAGTATTTTACCGTTAAGGGATAATCTTTTTCTAATCCTTCAAAAATTGATTGTTGGGATAAATCAATCTCTGGCGGTTCAGGATATTGATAAGGAAATCGGGTTTTAATTTCAGTGGTTAACTGGTGTAAAATCGGTTGTTCTTGATCACGAGGCGGATGACCAACTCGAAACACTTTTAAATAGGTTGTCCCCAAAACTGACCAAACAAAGATTGACAATTCTGGGAGGGTTGTTGTAGGTTTAGATGAAGTTAAAAATTGTAACCGAACCCCATCGGGAGTGATTATTTTTTCTCCCCGTTTAGGTTGAAAGTTTTCTTGTAACCAAGTACAAACTTCTTTCAAATTGGGAGTGGGAACTTCCAAATATAAAATTTCCTCAAGATTTGACATTAAACTTCTACCTTACTGATAAAGTCATCCATTCCTTAAGTTACCATTGTTGGTCAAATTTGGAGAACAAAAAATGCAAGAAACCACCGCCATTCAATCTTTAATTCAGAAACAACGGGAATTTTTTGCCACAGGTCAACCGAAAGACCTGGCTTTTAGACGGGAACAACTGCAACGGTTAAAACAAGTTATTATAGAGGATGAAACGGCGATTATCAACGCAGTAAAAGCAGATTTACGTCGCCCTGAACTAGAAGCTTATTTTGAAATGTCTCCCTTGGGGGAAATTAATTTTGCCCTGAAACATCTTAAATCTTGGACAAAACCCCAAAAAGTTCCAGGGACAGCCGCCCAATTTCCCGCTTCGAGTTTTATTTATCCTGAACCGTTAGGGGTTGTTTTAATTATAGGCCCTTGGAATTATCCATTTCAACTGCTTATTTCTCCCTTAGTTGGAGCGATCGCAGCGGGAAATTGCGCGATTTTAAAACCTTCTGAAATCGCTGTCAATACCTCTAAAGTTATTCGTGATTTAATTACAAAAACCTTTGATCCCGCTTATATTGCGGTGGTGGAAGGCGGCGTGGAAACCAGTCAAGCCTTATTAGCCGAAAAATTTGACCATATTTTCTTTACGGGAGGAACAAAAATTGGTCGCATTGTCATGGAAGCGGCGGCTAAACATTTAACGCCAGTTACCTTAGAATTAGGAGGAAAAAGTCCTTGTATTGTCGATGTAGAGGTTCAATTAGAATACACGGCAAAACGAATTATTTGGGGTAAATTTATTAATGCCGGACAAACTTGTATTGCCCCCGATTATTTACTGGTTGATTCTAAAATTAAAGCGGATTTAATTCCAGCCCTTCAGGGTTGTATTAAAGATTTTTTTGGAGAGAACCCTGAAACCAGTCCTGATTTAGCTCGGATTATTAGTCAATCCCATTTTAACCGATTAACGGAGTTTTTAAAAGAGGGAAAAATTCTAATCGGAGGGGAAACCAACCCGGAAACGAGATATATTGCCCCAACGTTAATTGATAATGTAGGTTGGGATTCTCCGATTATGCAAGAGGAAATTTTTGGGCCGATTTTACCCATATTAGAGTATCAAGATTTAGGAGAAGCGATCGCCAAAATTAACAGTCGTCCGAAACCCTTGGCATTATATTTATTTAGCAAAGATCAAGAGAAACAACAACGAATTTTAAACGAAACTTCATCCGGGGGTCTCTGTTTTAATGAAACCGTGATGCACGTGGGGAGTAAATATTTACCCTTTGGCGGGGTAGGAGAAAGCGGAATTGGCAGTTATCATGGGAAAGCCTCTTTTGATTGTTTCTCCCATTATAAAAGCGTGTTAAAACAAACGTTTTTATTCGATATTCCCTTACGTTATGCCCCTTATCAAGGGAAAGTAAAAACCATGAGAAATATGGCTAAACAGTAGAATTTGGATGGGGATACAACCCTGTCATGTTACGCTTTCGGGGCGGGTTCTGTCAAAAATTTTGTGTTACCCGCGCCGATTTTTAACTCTGAACCCTGTGGTTATTTTCTCTTAAATTTTTCTAGAAGGGTTTCAATGGTTTCAGCACTAACTAAACAGAAGGTTAATCCACTTTCAATTAATAAAAAGAAAGGAATTAATCCAATTTTAAACAACCCGATTATCAATTTTTGCTCATGCTTGGGTGTAGTTTGGGCGGTAAACATCCTTAAGCTGCGAACTAAAATCCGAATTAATCGAAATCGGTAGCTTAATTTTAAATCTTTAGTTTTAGGATTATCAAATTTAACTTGACCTGAATACAGAAGTTTATTTAAACTTTCGATAGAATTGGCTGTATCAATATCTCGAAAATTTAAGTGTAACCAAGTCAACCCACACAGCCTTCCTAAAATAAAATCTTGTTCTCGATATTTCTTGTCAAAAAATCCCCCAAACGCATTCAGAAAATCTGAAGCAAGTAATTCATCAGCAGAGGTTGGTTTATGAGTCAATTTCTTTTTAAATAAGTCCAGAAAAGTTTGGTAAAGTTCTTCGAGTTGTGCTTGAGCTTCTGAATTAACTTTGATCTCAGAAATTCGATTTAAAATTAGCGGATCAATGGGTTCTAATTTAATCCGAGAATAAGGAATTGCTTTTTCTAAATTATCTTTAAGTGCTAGAACCTGAGCTTGATCTCCTGACAACTCATTTAAAAGTTTCAGGATTTCTTTTTTATGTTTAACTTGTTCCCTAATTTGAAGAATTCGTTGTAACTGAATTGCCTCCTGTTCTATTTTGGGGATTTTTAAGCCACTAACTAGCAAATCTAAAAGGGAAAAATTATTTTTTTTCAAGCTAGGTTTACTTTTTAAATCTTGTAGAGAATAAGGAGACACATAAACATAATTTCGATTACTTCTAGGGGCTTTATTTTGTTGTTTAAATTGTTGACTAAAGGTAGCGAAATTTTCTTGAATTTGAAGGTCATTAGGAGAAATACAGTTTGTTATTGAGGGTACATTGAGATGAATACTTGCTTCTAAATCAATGGCTTTTAGAATCGGTAAGTTATCTAAAATTCCCCCATCACTGTACCAAAAATTTAGTTTCTCTCCATTTTCATGACTACAACGCATGGGTAAAGGTAAAGCTGAATTTACCTTTTTATCAGGGAGATAACTCGGCTCAAAGTAACAATTGCTTAAATTAATTAAATTATAGCTATTGACGCTAGAAGCATCTTGAAAGGGGGGAAAGGCAACTGGAAATGCACCGGAGATTAAGCTGGTTTTAACCACTTTTTCCCACATACTAGGGATGATACCTGGTTGATTATTTAACTCAGCATGAAATAAAAATCGACGGGTTTCTGCATGAGTCACTGCTTTCACGTCCCGAAGCGGAGGATTACTTTCATTTTGACTATCTGCAAGAGATACAGCAGTATTACATTCATCTTTTTGATAATCCACTAATAACCCTTGCAAATTGGTTACCGTCATCACCAAAGCTAAAGGTTGATGAACTTTTAACTTCTCTGAATTTTCCTTAATCAAATTAGCGATATTTTCAATGGCTTTTTGAGATAACACGCTGGGGTTATAACTCCCAAACAAAGTTTTAATTTGTTCTTGATAATCTTGAACTGCTAAAACACTATCAATATCTTTCATATCTGCCCGTTCAACCCAGGCTTGATAAAATAAATTATTCTGTTCGTACTCGGCGTCTGTTATTTCTCGATTTAATAAATAATAAGTTCCGATCGCCCCCGTCATCGCTCCGGCGGAAGCCCCTGTAATAATATCAATCAGTAGGAGAGAATTATCTTTTCTAGCTTGTCTGACTAACTCAAAACAAACCCCAGCCATAAACGCACCGAGAGCAATTCCTCCTGATAAATTTAAGGCAATGGGACGGGGAACGGGAGCGGTTTTTACTTCTGTCATGACGAGGGCTACTGATAATTAGAAAGCTCAACAATATTATAGGAGGAGACTTCCTAGCCTCCTCTATAATTAATATTCAATTCAAGATTACGATTGAATTTGAGCTTTAGGACGCAAAAACTTAACAATTGAATATAAATCGGGATCGGTTTTGGCTTCCTCTCGATAACGGGGATTCATATCAATTGCTTGTTCTAAACTATCAACGGCTGATTCAACTTGACGTTGCACCGCATAGGCGATCGCTTTATTATAATAAGCATCCGCATAATCCGGCTTCAATTCTAACGCCCGATCAAAACTTTCAATCGCTTCTTTACCCCGTTTAAGCTTCATTAACGCATAACCCCGATAATTCCAAACTTTCGCCGCATCAGGATCACATTCAATGGCTTTATCATAGGAACCCACCGCATCTTTATACCGTTCAATGGCTTGTAATGCCATGCCGCGATTTAACCACGCCACCCCATCTTCCGGTTTAATTTTCACCGCTTGATCAAAGGCTTCGTAAGCTTCTTGATGTTTCTGGAGTTTTCCAAAAGTCACGCCTAAATCCACCCAAGCTTGATGATAATCCGGCTTAATTTCTAAGGCTTTTCGATAACAAGCGATCGCATCATTTTGTCGCTTTAATCGACTAAATGCCATGCCGCGATTTAACCAAGCGCGGTAATCATTGGGTTGCGCTTGTACCACTTTATCAAACGCAGCTAACGCTTCTTCATAGCGTCCTTCTGCAAATAGTACATTCCCTTGCTGGACAATCTCTTCAATATTTAAGAACAATTCCGGTTTGTTCGCTTTTAATCGCTCTAATTGTTCGGTCAGATCTTGAATTTTCTGCATCATTTCTGCGGTGGCAGAATCGACTAACGAAGTGGGAGAAATCGCAGCCAATTGTTTTAAAATCTCATCTTTTTGGGCTGACGCTTCTCGCTGCATCGCGATTAATTGACTTAGAATTGCATCTTTTTGAGCGATCGCATCTCCTTGAACTTCATTCAACTGATCCGATAAAGTCGCTTCAAATTTCTCTAACTTTCTAAAGGTAGACTCTTTCCGAGCTTGAATCTCGCCTCTTAAATCCGAAATTACTCCATTGACATCTTGATCAAATTTCTCAACCCGTTGCACGGCTTTTTCTTGCTGAGTTTTCAAGCTGGATTTAGCATCGGTAACTTGTTGAATATAGTCCTGTTCTAAGCTTTGCAGTTGTTTTAATCGTTCCTCTTCTACATTTTGAAGTTGTTGTAATTTTTCCTCCATTTGCATCAGAATTCGCGCTTGAGAATCGGTGACTTTATTCGCCGCTTCATTCCCCAACCGTTCTAAATTTCGCAACGCAAGTTCAATTTGCTGTTGTGCTTTTTGTTCTGATTGAATCCGAATTTCTTCTAACTGCGGGGCAAAATTCGCTTCAAATTGTCCTAACCGCGCTAACACTTGATCTTTTTGGGTTTCTGCTTCCTGTTGCAGTCGAGATAATTCTCGCCCTAATTCCGCTTCAATGCGTTGTAAATTTTGGCTGACGGTGTTTTTCTGGCCTTGAACATCATTTTGTAATCCCGCAACGGTTGTTTGAAACTCTGTACTTAACTGTTGCAGGGTTTGTTGTAAGCGTTCATTTTGGGTTTGCGCTTGCTGTTTTAACGCAGCAAACTCACTACTAACTTGGGTTTCCGATTGTTTAAACTGAGCGAGAACTTGATTTTTTTCTCCTTCTACATTCCCTTGCAGGGTTGTTAATTGATTTCGCCAATCTAATCCTAATCGTTCTAAATTTTGCAGAATCGAATCTTGCTGATTCTTCGCCTGATTTTCTAACGCAGAAAGTTGTTCAGAAAACTGAATTTCTAATTGATGAAGTTCTGATTCTGTGGTTTCAGCATATTGTTTTAGCTCTTGTAACGCCTGTTGTCGGACATGGGAAACTTCCGCCAACCATTCCCCCACATTGTCTCGATGATTATGTAAGGCGTGGTGAAAATCATCCGCTTGTAAATGCAAATTTTCCACTAAACCATCGGTTTCCTGAATAATGGCTTGCACTTTTTGATTGGCTCTGGCAATTTTTCCTTCTAAATCGCCCAGTTCATTCAAATGATTTTTAACAATAACAGTGACTTCTCGCACGACAGAACGGCGCAACACCCATAACCCCACAATCGTTGCGGCTAATAACAACGCCAGAACCGCCAGCATCACATTAAACAGTGTGGTGGTCTGCTTGAACATTTGCTGTGCTTCCGCTTCTACCTGACGCTGGACTTCCTGTTGTTGTCGCAGTTGTTCGAGTTCTTGGCGCTCCTTCGGTGAAAGGGTCGTGGTGGGAGCGGGTTCAGATTTGGGTTCTGCTGGCTTGGGTTTGACGGATTGGGCGGTACTGACCCCGGCGGACAGCAGTACCAACAACAGAACTAAGCTATTTTTAGACACCCAAGCCAGAAAGTCTAAGCTTTTCCGGGAAATTTGCACCATTTGGGACTGTTGGTAAGATTGTGTAAATAAAGGCTTTGTCTTCTTGACCAAGTGCGAGTTCTCCAACCCATCCCTTCTAGTTTGACATAATCGCTGCAAGTTCGTTAATCAGTAATCAGTAATCAGTAATCAGTAATCAGTTCCCCTTGTCCCCTTGTCCTCCCTTCCCCCTGCTCCCTCCGCTCCCTCCGCTCTATTTCTGGCGATGGCGAAGAACGGTTAAACTGATGCCAAATAAGCCTAATGTTAAGGAGACGGCGAGGGCGGTGATTAAAATTAGAGGTTGGGTGACTTGGCGAACGGCGATCGCACAGAATGCCCAAATCATCACAAATGGATAAGCAATTTCATTTCGTTCAATCATTAAAATTGCGGCAATTGTTCCCGCAATGATGATCAAAATAGCCGTCCAAAGTTCCGGTGAAATGCCCCCACCCTTCCACCGCCAATTATCTAAAACTAAGGCAACATTAACAAGGGTCGCAACACTAATCCAAGCTAAATAAATACTCAGAGGAATATCAACAAACCAACGTTCTTTTTTAGCAACTCTAATTTTACCGATTCTTAATCGGATATAACCAACAATTAATGAGTTTAAAATTCCTATCATGGCGCAGAGGGATAGGAAAAACATCTGAAATTGAAATAAAAATATCCAGAGAATTTGGGCAAGGCTGGCTAAAACAACCGCATAGCCTAACTGTTGCAGTCGGGGATTTTCTCGTTGTTGGGGTAAAAATTGATATCGGGCAAAACTAAATAATCCAATATAAATTAATCCCCAAATTGCAAAGGCATAATTAGCGGGGATAATTTGAACATTTTTAAAAAGGGTATTAGAAATTTCGCCTATTGTTAATCCATTAAAAGGCGTGAGATTGGCTAAAATATTAATTAAAAAAGCTGCAAGAATAGCGAGTAAATTCGCCCATTGTCTCAACTGGTCAACTCTAGAATCCTGAGAATCACTCTGCATTTTCAGCGTTAATAAATAGTAGGAATCAATCAACCCAACAGCATCATCGGTTGGGTGCGGGTTCGCGATCGAAATTTTATACCACTTTTTTCTCTAAAGCTAACAGGGCTGATTGAAGGTTTGATGGGCTCTGCCCATCCTCCGGAAGCGGTAAGCCTCTCAAAAAACTGAGAGACCCGATCAATAAAATCGCGTCTCTTAGTTTAGTGTTAGCCAATTCCTACAGAACGATGAATCTATTCAACGCCTAAACGGGTCGATTCACTGCTGTGAGAAACTGAGGGACGAGAAGAACCCCGACGATTCAGTTTCGGCTTGGGTACCGTCGAGAAAGATTGGATTTCTTCCTCTTCGGGGGCAAATTCTCCATCTAACCAAGACGGACGAGTTTGATCGTAAGCCAGTTGTAACGCCGCGGCTGCGATCGCGTGGGCATCATATTCTTCGCTCAATTGGGACACAATCGGTAAGAAAGACGCCACCCGTTCTCCGGCTAAGGCTTCCCGCACACGGGCTTGCAGCCGTTCAATATAACGGGCTTCAATTTGTGAGCGTTTGGGAATCGACAAAATCGTGAAGTTTTGGCGCAAATGACGCTCAATTAACCGCAGTTTCCGGCGATCAATCGGTTGAATTAAGGTAATCGCAATGCCTTCCCGTCCAGCCCGTCCTGTCCGACCAATGCGGTGAACATAACTTTCGGCGTTATCGGGTAAATCGTAGTTAATCACGTGGGTCAGGTGATCCACATCTAAACCCCGTGCTGCGATATCGGTTGCGACGATCCAACGCACTTGACGGCGACGGAACCGTTGAAGCAGCCGTTCCCGTTGGGCTTGGTTCAGGTTGCCGTGATATTCATCAACACTATGACCCGCCGCTTGCAGGAACGTGGTTAACTCCGCCGCCGCTTGCTTGGTTCGCACGAAAATAATTGCAGATTCTGGATCTTCCAACTCTAAAATCGGTTGCAGCGCTCGTGCTTTTGACCACCCACGAGGGGCCATATAAGCCCGTTGTTCAATGCGTTTCGGCGTGGATTTGGGGGTTTCGACTTTAATGGTGACGGGGGATTTCAAGAACTTCTTGACCAGTTTCCAGATCGAGGGTTCCATCGTCGCAGAGAAAAACGCGGTTTGGCGGTCTTCGGATACGGATTCCAGAATTTTTTCCACATCCTGAATAAAGCCCATGCTTAACATTTCATCGGCTTCATCCAACACCAACCATTTAATCCGGTTTAATTTCAGATCGCCGCGATTCAGTAAATCTAAAATTCGTCCAGGGGTTCCCACCACAATTTGAACGCCCTGTTGTAACCGTTGGATTTGTCGTTCAATTGACTGACCACCATACACGGTCAGCACATACAAAGCCCGCTCATCGCTCATTTTGCGAATGGCTTCTTTAACTTGCAGTGCCAACTCACGAGTTGGAGTCAAAATTAAAGCTTGCACCCCAGGGGCTTTCGGATCAATCTGCTCTAGGATGGGCAATGAAAAGGCGGCGGTTTTGCCCGTTCCGGTTTGCGCGAGTCCCACCACATCGCGACCTGCTAAAATGTGGGGAATGGCTTCGATCTGAATGGCGGTCGGTTCGACGTAGCCTATTGTTTCCAGATAACTCGCTCTTTGTTCGGAAATCCCTAAGCTTGCAAAAGATGGACTCATCAATTCTCCTATCTATGTTTATTTAGCTTCGGTTCCTTCCATTGCCCTAATCAAGCGAGACGCTTGCAATGCGATGCAGAAGTTGTTTAACTCCCATAACTTGGCGGTGCAGCTTCAGCCTAACGGTACGCTGTCTTACGGGCATCTTGGAACCGTATTTCGTTCACAAGGCCTTGAAAGTTCCTGAATTCACACTGGGTCACAACCTTTAAGGTTGTTTACCATCTCAGACCCTTTTAGACCATCTCTATTCTAGGATAACGCTTAACATTCAGAAACATAACATTAAATTCCTTAAAATTTGCCGCAATTTCCTGAAAATTCTGTTTCGGCTATCCGCAGGCAGAAGGCGGGGGGAGCGGGGGAGGCGGAGGGAGCGGGGGAAGAAGAAGGAAGAAGGAATGAAAAATAGTCCCTTAGTCCCTCCCTTTCCCCTTGTCCCTGCTCCCTCTGCTCCCTCTGCTCCCTCTGCTCCCTTGTCCCCTTGTCCCTAATCTAGGATGTGACCATACAGATCATAAATATCTGCATCCGTGATCTTGACCTGTACCATCGAACCTAGACGTGCTTCTCCTTCGACGTAGACGAGACCATCAACATCGGGGGCAAAGCGGGGAGAACGGCCAATTAATTCTCCGGTTTGGGGGTTTTCTTGTTCTATGAGGACATCTACAACTTGTCCGATACACTTCTGATTTTGTTTTAAGGAAATGGGTTGTTGTACCTGCATTAACGCATCCCGTCGAGCATCCATGACGGCTTGAGGGATAGGATTCGGTAACGTGTAGGCAGCGGTTCCTTCTTCAGGCGAGAAGGTAAATACCCCAACGTGATCAAATTCGTGGCGACGGATAAATTGTAATAAATGCTCAAAATGGGCGTTGGTTTCCCCTGGAAACCCGACAATAAAGGTTGTTCTCAAAACCGCATCTGGCAAGGCGGTTTTAATCTTCTCTATTATTGTATCATTAACTTGACCTTGCCAGGGACGATTCATTGCTCGTAATACTTCGGGATGAGAATGTTGCAGGGGTAAATCCAAATAGGGAATGACGTTTGGGGTTTCTTGAATGGCGGCGATGACTTTGGGTGTTAATCCCGTAGGATAGGCATAGTGCATCCGTATCCAAGGAATGTTAACTTTTCCTAACGCTGTTAATAATTCTGCCAGTTTGGGTTCGCCGTAGAGATCAAGACCGTAGTTGGTGGTAATTTGGGAAATTAAGATAATTTCCTGTACCCCTTGATCGGCTAATTGTTGGGCTTCAGCAACAATGGATTCAATGGAACGCGATCGCTGATTTCCTCTTAAATGGGGAATAATACAAAAAGCACAGCGATAGTCACAGCCTTCGGCAACCCGTAAATAAGCGACTCCTTCGGTGGTTGTCCGATATCGAGGGACGGTTTCATCAGCAATATAGGTGGGTTCGGCGGTAATTTCCTTAACCCGTTCTCCCTGTTCTGCCCGCTTTAAAACGTTAACAATTTTGTGATAGTCTCCAGTTCCGACAACCGCGACGGCTTCGGGAAGTTCATCTAGGAGTTGCTCTTGGAAGTGCTGCGCCATGCAGCCAGTGATCACAATTTTTTTCTGGGCTTCTGCGAGTTCAACTAAAGTACGGACGGACTCTTCTCGCGCCGCTTCAATAAAACTACAGGTGTTGACAATTACATAGTCGGCTAATTCTTCGTTAGAATCCACTTGATAGCCTGCTTGTACTAGCAAACCAATCATGTGTTCTGTGTCAATGCGATTTTTTTCGCAGCCGAGGTGAGAGATGGCGATGGTTGGCTGTGTTGCCATTCTAATAAAATTATCTATAAAGATTACACAACAAACCTTAGATTATACCCGATTTTTTGAGGATCTGGGTCAAGAATCGGAGTCTGCGTTAACATCCCTGACACCTCGCCTGATCACGAATGATGCAATGAATCTATTTTTTGCTGCTGTGTAACACCTGATCCCCTTTACTGAACTGATGAATTGCCTCTTTCTTGAGACAGATGACAAAAAAAAACACCTAATCCAAATTATAGATAGAGTTAGGATTTGGTGATGCGATGTCTGTTTTGCCCTTATCAGTTACATCAAGATAAAACCGCAGCTTTTCAGCAAATTACTGATATTATAGGTTTGCTCGACTCGGCTCAAGATGCCTCAGAAGATGCAACAGCCAATCATTTGATCAGTGAAGCGGTTGATCGGTTATATGATTTAAGAATCCATACGAATAATGCAGGAGCTTGTGTTCAGCAATGCCACTCTTGTCCTTATTAATTTAATCAAGTGTAGAGAAGTCGGGGAGTAAAGAGTAATAATAGATGTAGGATGAATTACTGATTTTAGGCATCTACAGACAAAGCAGTAGTTCTTTAGAAATTTTTGTTAGGATAGAAACCAAGAATAGTCTTGAATGCAGATTCTATTACCGATTAGAAGTTCAGGGTTGAGCTTCTGAGGTTTTGGTAGGAGAATTTCTGTCACTGAAGACGCGATGGCGTAGCCGCCGCCTGTCGGCATCGCTGACTCCTAATTTTAACTGGAGGGTTTTATCCTTGCTAAAACGTTTTTTATTGATGGGAATTGGATTGAGTTTAGGGGTGATGGTGTCAGAACCCGTTCAAGCTCAATCTTTGACAGATTCAACGGTTCAGATGGCGCAACAGCCAATTTCTCAAAAGAAAAAGCAACTGATTCAGGAATTGATTGAACTGACAGGGGGAGAGCAACTATTTCGTCAAGTTAGTCAAGTAACTGCCGCCCAGTTAGAGCAAGATTTTCAAGCCATTATTGAATCGATTCCCTCGGAAAGCTTAGGAGTTTCTGCGAATCAAAAACAAGAACTTCTGCAAACTCTGAGCCGAGATATTAGCCGAATTGCCAATTTATATAATCAACGGTTAATGGAAAAAATTAACTTTAATCAAATTGTAGAAAATGTTTATTATCCCCTCTATGACAAATATTATACAGAAGAAGATTTGCAGGCGATGATTAATTTTTATCAAACACCAACGGGCAAAAAAACCATTCGTGTAATGCCCCAATTGTTACAGGAATCTATTCAACGGGTGGCTCAAATTATCCAACCCCAAGCGGTTCAAATCTTCCAAGAAATTTTTGAACAGGAAATACAGCGTTTAAATCGCCAGCAATAAAGAAAGTATAGACGGTTACGGTTTAGCTCATCTTAATAAAATCTTGAGAATTAGACGATTACAAAACTAAATTTTTTCTAAAAGCTAAGGAATAGGTTCACGAATAATCACAGTCGGGAATTCAAGGCTATATTAGAATGAGTTCAAGAAATCAATCGGATCAGACGTGTAGGAGTGAGCAGGAGAGAGCATCACCATGAGTTCACCCTAACTCAACGTCTGATGATCTGCTCAGGATAGCGGTAGACCCGCCCCGCATCCCCAACTGTTGCAGTTGATTTAGGTGGGGTATCCAGCCTTAGAGACCCATGAATTCCCTAGTTTTAAGATTAGTAACCTCTGGACTGTTGACTGTTGGCACTTTTTTCAGTGTTCCCTTGACTAACGTTAGTTTCGCAGCACCGACTTTAGAGTTGTCCAAATCGTCTCGCTCGTCTCCCAGTTTAACGCCCAATGGGTCTGAGAATTCAGATCTGCTCTTGGCTCAAGACGCAACGGAAGAACAAACGAATATTCGAGTTTATGAAAAGGCTAGTCCAGCGGTTGTTTCAATTGATACGGACAAAACCAATGGCAGTGGAGCCATTGTCACGCCTGATGGTTTAGTTTTAACGAATGCTCATGTGGTCTCGTCTGGTGGAACAGTGACAGTCACGTTAGCCGATGGTCGCAAATTAGAAGCGGATGTGATTGGGTTTGGTGAGGATGGATTAGATTTAGCGGTTCTGAAAATTCGCAACGCCAGCAACTTACCCACCATTCCCATTGCCAATTCCGGTTCGGTGAAGGTGGGACAACGGGCGTTTGCCATTGGCAACCCCTTCGGTCAATTCCAAAATACCTTAACCGTTGGGATTGTCAGTCGCCTTGACCCAGAGCGAAATTTGATTCAAACGGATGCGGCGATTAACCCAGGGAATTCTGGGGGGCCATTACTCAACAGTGCAGGGGAATTAATTGGGGTCAATACGGCTATTTTTACACGGGGTCAAGGCGGCGGGAATATTGGGATTGGTTTTGCTATTTCGGTAGACCGGGTACCCCCCTTTCTGCAAGCGGTTAGAGAAGGTCGCGCCCCAACTACACCCCCCCAGGAACGTCCTTTATTTGAGCGTAATGATGCGAAACAAGTCGTGTTGAATGGCCCAGAAGTGAGCGCTCGCTTGGGACGGGGGGATAAGGTATTACCCGTGGATAACAGTTTCTATCATGTTTATGCCTTTGATGGAAAAGCGGGTCAACAAGTCACCATTGAAATGGCCAGTCAGGAAGTTGATGCTTATCTCATCCTACTCACGGAAGATGGCAGCGAATTGGCTCAGGATGATGATAGTGGGGGCGAGAAAAACGCCAAAATTGTGATTACCTTACCCAGCGATGGCACCTATATTGTTTTGGCGAACTCCTATGAAGCCGGACAGTCGGGGAATTATCGCTTGCGGTTAGCGGCTAGTGCCTCCACCAACCGACCCCCTGCTCAACGGGTGGGGGAAATGATTCTGAATGAACAAGGGAGTTTAGACGAACAGGATTCTGTTTTACCGTCTGATGGTAGTTTATATGATGACTATACCTTCGATGGGGAAGCAGGCCAGTCTATCTCGATTCGCTTAGAAAGTCAGGATTTTGACCCGTATTTAGCGATATTTACCCCGAATGGGCGACTTTTAGCAGAAAATGACGATGCCAGTCGTTCGACTAAAAATTCAGCGATTACCGTAACTTTACCTGTGGCGGGTCGCTATCGCGTTGTTGTCAACGCTTATGACAACACAGGTCGAGGTGAATATTCCCTGACCGTTCGCTGAATCAGTAATCAGTAATCAGTAATCAGTAATCAGTAATCAGTGTAAGAGTTATTAGTTGTCGGGTAGATAGTCAACAATGAGTAAATTGTTAATGGTTCTACTTGTCAACGATTAACTTCGTACAGAGGTGCCTTGGCACGTCTCTACAAACGAATCACTAACGACTAATGACTGCCCAACTGATTACTGATTACTGATTACTGATTACTGATTACTGATTGAGGTTATCTATGCGTCAACTTTCAGTTTGGGCAACGACCTTTGGTGTGATTGCTATTTTTCAACTGCTACTTCCTGTTCTCTTCAATGCAGACAGTCTGCATCAACGAGCCATTGCTCAGGAAAGTCCAGCGCCAACAGCAACACCAAGTCCGAGTCCTGAACCCACTGCGAGTCCGACTCCTGAAGCCACACCAACCCCTGAACCTTCTCCTCCAACTCCGGCTCCAACTCCGAACCCTGCTGAGTCTCCCGCTCCGGCTCCCACTCCCCAGGAGGGTTCTACACTCCTAAATCAACAAGGGGAACTGCAAACTGGGGATTCTGTTTTGGCTTCCGATGGCAGTTTGTATGATGAATATACCTTTGATGGGATGGAAGGTCAGCAAATTACGATTACCTTAGAAAGTTCTGAATTTGACACTTATCTGGCTGTTTTTACGCCCGATAATAAATTACTGCAAGAACATGATGATATTAATCAAAACAATTCTAATTCTCAAATTACCGTGACATTACCCACCTCTGGAACCTATCGCGTCATTGTCAATGCCTACGATAGTAAAGGCAAAGGAAAGTATTTGCTGAAAGTTCAATAATCAGTCATTAGTCACCAGTCATCAGTCACCAGTCATCAGTCACCAGTCACCAGTGACAAGAAGACAAGGGAACAATGAGAAATTTCTTGTTCTTAATTCTGATCCTTAAGTGCTACGCACAGGCTACGCCAACGTTCCACTCAGGACGCTACTTGATATTCTTAATTCTTAATTCTTCTACAAAGCGATACTTTCTAATAAAATCCACTGGCGGTTATTAACAATTAATTCACTGATTTGTTCAAATAGTTGACGGCAGTGATTAACCATTTGTAGGGGTAACGCTTCATTTTTGACAACAACGGTCATTTTCGTTTCATTGAGGGTTGCCGTTGCTGTATCGAATACCACTTCCGCAATGACCAATTCAGCCAGAGAAACGATGCCGAGTTGTTCCCGTGCAATAATTGAACTCGGTGTTTGGTAGGTGACTTCCAGGTTACAAGATTCTAGAATATCAATCATCATCTGTCGCAAGTCTTCGATTGCAACATTAACAGCAAAATATCCAGTGTAGCGGGCCATAAGAGACTCCAGAGGTGCGACAACCAATTAAAATATTAAGGACGAAAAAGGCTACATTTTGATTCATTTAGAATCAATTCAGCCAGGGCCATCTGTTCGCTACAATTGCTTTGGTTTGATGCCAAACCGACTTAACCTTAGAGAAAACTTTGATTAGGGCTTGGCTCCAGTCATCCCAATTCCAATTTCAGCTTTTCTTGCACCCTAGACTTGTGAATTTAGTGCGCTGTAGGATTATATCAAAACTTGTTGTTATTTTCATCTAGCAAGATACGGAACTTACACCCGCAAATTTTTATCAAAAATTTTGAACAAACCTCGATGAGAATACGGGGATTTGAGAGAGTTGAACACGGTCTTTGGGGAAATCATTAGGGAAAATACGGAAATGCTGGGTAAATTAATTGTGTTTGAAGGGGTGGAAGGCGCAGGGAAAACCACCCAAATGCAACGGATTCAAAGTTGGTTACAAGCGCTGATCCCAACACCTGTGGTGATCACGAGGGAACCGGGAGGAACCCAGTTAGGTCAGGGACTCAGGCGGTTGTTGTTGGACGCTCAGGGGGAGGAACCCATTGAAGATCGGGCAGAATTATTAATGTATGCAGCGGATCGAGCCCAACACGTTGAGGGGTTCCTCAAACCTCAATTACAACAGGGAAGTATTATTTTATGCGATCGCTTTACCAACTCAACCATTGCTTATCAAGGCTATGGTCGAGGGATTGATTTAACGTTAATTGAACAGTTAAATCAAATTGCTACCAACGGTTTAGAAAGTGATTTAACTTTATGGTTAGATATTGATGTGGAATTGGGATTAAGCCGAACTCGAAAACGAGGAATTGCCGATCGCATGGAACAAGCAAATATTGAGTTTCATCGTCGCGTTCAACAAGGGTTTGAAACCTTAGCAAAAGGCAATACTGAGGGAATTATTCGGATTGATGGTCACTTAGGGGTTGATGAAGTGACGGAAATTATTAAACGGATTTTAACCCATAAATTAACAGCATGGGGGGTGATCAAATGACGGATTTTTTTGAGCCGTTAGTTGAACAACAACAAGCGGTTGAATTGTTGACGCAAAGTGTTATTCAGAATCGCATTTCACCCGCTTATTTATTCGCAGGGGTGGAAGGGATTGGTCGAACCTTAGCCACTCAATGTTTTATTGAATTGTTGTTTTGTAGTCAGGGGCAAAAAAAGCTAACTATTCCCCAAATTCAATCTAAAATTAAACAGAAAAATCATCCCGATATTTTATGGGTAGAACCCACCTATTTACACCAAGGAAAAAGACTGTCAGCCCAAGAAGCAGCAGAAGCGGGAGTCAAACGCAAAGCACCCCCTCAAGTTCGCTTAGAACAAATTCGAGAAATTAGTCAATTTTTAAGCCGACCTGCTATTGAAGCTTCTCGGTTAATCGTGGTATTAGAACAAGCGGAAACCATGGCAGAATCTGCCGCGAATGGATTACTAAAAACCTTAGAAGAACCCGGTAATGCCACCCTTATTTTAATTGCTCCTGGGGTCGATTCTTTATTACCGACTTTAGTATCTCGTTGCGCTAAAATTCCCTTTTATCGATTAACAGATGCAGGGATTCAACAGGTTTTACAAAAACAAGGATATGCTGAGATTTTATCCCATCCTGAAATTATGGCAATGGCACAGGGAAGTCCAGGACAAGCGATCGCCTATTGGCAACAGTTACAAGCCATTCCACCGGAATTTTTAGAGAAAATCAAAAAGCCTCCCGCTAACTTACGAACCGCGTTAGAATTAGCCAAAGAAATTAGTCAAAATTTTGATACTGAAGCTCAATTATGGTTAGTGGATTATTTACAACATTGCTATTGGCAGCAGTATCAAAAAACAGGTAAATCTGATTATTCTGTTTTAAAACACCTTGAAAAAGCCAGACAATATTTGTTAACTTATGTTCAACCTCGATTAGTTTGGGAATGTATTTTAATGAGTTTATGTTAATTCTATCCTAATTTTGTTATGGCTTCAACCTCTATTAATTCATCATTTCAGTTTCTTTTAAAACCTAACGGAAAAATTCAAACAGTCAGGGGATTAAAAATTGCCATAACGCTAATTTTTGCCTTGTCAATGGGACTGTTTACAACGGATTCTGAAGTGGGATTATCGGTAGGACTGGCGAGTATATTTTTTCTGTTAAGCGATGTCGGTGGATTTTATACCACAAGAGCCATTACATTATTATTTACCATCATAACTTGTACAATCTTAGTCGGCTTAGGAACCTTCGTTTCAGGAATCTTAATCCTCAAATTATTATTCACATTTTGCAGTTTATTTTTAGCTGGATATATTGCCTTATATGGACATCCAGGGGTGATGGCTGGAATTGTCATTGGCATTCTGACCTTATTTAATCTAAATTTACCGTCAGGGGATTGGATACTCGCCAGCCAGCGAATTATGATTTGTTTAATTGCAGGAGGTTGGACATTACTTTTATCGTTAGCAATTTGGCCTGTTAATCCTTATCTTCCTCTAAAAAAATCGGTTTCTAGATGTTATAAAGCTATTGCGGAATATATTAATAGCAGTCAAAATAGTTCTGAAGCCGATGAATTAAAACGAGTCGCAAAACTGAGAGCAAGCTTACAAACAGCGCGTCAAACTTGGGCATTTAATCGTAAATTACGGTTAGGAAATGTTCCCATTGGCGAAGCGGTTATTATTTTATTGCAAGATGCGGATAACTTAATTAATGCCATTGTAAATTTAAGCGAATTAGCTCAACTATATCGAAACGATGAACAATTTATAACTGTTAATATTTTAGTGAATAATGCCTTATATGAAATTTCCGGTTTATGTCAAAATTTATCCAAACTAATTTTAAACCAATCGGTTGATTTAGATTTATCTAATTTAAAACAACTGTCAGCCGCCATTAACCAGCAAAAACAACTCCAACAACAAATTATTGAAAATAACGTTGCAGATTATCCAGGGTTAGTAGTGATGGGTCGCTTAGTTTCAATTGTAGATCAAGTGGTTGAGCAATTAGAATGTACGGTTGAAACCGCCGACCAAATGAAAAAAAATCTTTCCCTCACTCACCCTCGGAAACAGCAAATTATCTCATCAGAAACAGAAGCATTATTAGCAACAAAACAAGCAAGTTGGTGGGAAGCCTTTCGAGATAACTTTACCTTAAATTCTAACTTTTTTCGACATGGATTACGGTTAGCAATTGCAATAACCCTTGGGGTTGCGATTTATACGTTGGCGAACCTACCCGCCGGGTATTGGATTAGTGTCACTATTTTAGTGGTTTTACAACCGGATTTTGGCAGTACCTATCAACGGTTCTTTCATCGGGTTTTAGGGACAATAATCGGCGCAATTGTTACTCCGATTCTTTGGGTAACAATTCCAAGTCAATTAATTTTTAGCATGATTAATATTAGCTCAATTATTTTAGGGTTTTCTTTAGTTCCTTTCCATTATGGATTAGGTGTATTTTTTATCTCTATTTTTGCTATTGGATTAGAAATGAGCCGCGAAGGGGGAGATTGGCGCGTTGCGATGATTCGTGTTTTGTGTACTTGTGTGGGTGGAGCTTTAGCCTTTATTACTGCATTTCTGCTGTTTAGAGATGGAGAAAAAGAACATCTTTCTAACCAATTAGCAAAAGCACTTGAAGCGTCCCACTATTATTTTATTAAAGTCATGGATGTTTATTTAGGGAAAACGGAATATAATTTAATTAATCTTAGTAAAGAACGGCAAAAAGTTCGCTTAGTTTATTTTAATACTCAAGCCACTCTCCAACGGTTTAGTAGTGATCCCCAAACCTCTCCCGATGAACTTGAACCCAGAATCGCATTATTAATTTATTTGCATCGGTTCAGTCGTTCTATTACTGTTTTGTTTAGCCAATTAGAGCAGTTTAGGGGAAGTCAACCCCCGCCAGAATTAGGAAATTTTGTTGAGAAAGTTGATCAGATTTTTACTCAATTTGCTAATTCTATTTCAACGAGAAATGTACCTCCTCCATTATCTAATTTAGAACCTTCTATCAAAACAATACAAACTTATTTACAAGAACTGCAAGCAACTCGTTTAGAAGAATTTGCAAACCATGAAGAAAATACCCTGACTCGTAAAATTTTAAAAGATTACACAATTTTAGGAATAGAATTAAATCAAATCTCAAATTCGATTAAATCCATTCAGTCAACTTTACTTAGAATGAGTTCGTAGTTAAACTAAATTGTTTATTGTTCTACTGCTTTGGGTGTAAACCGAATTTCAATCCGTCTTCGACTCGCATCATCCCCTTGATTTTGCAACGCATAATTACCATTAGCATCATACAGTTGTGCGGCTGAATAGGCTTTAAACGTTAATCCTAATGGTTGCAATTCAGGATTATTTTGTAATTCTTGAACTACTGCTAAAGCCCGCATTAATCCTAAGTCTGCATTAGACCCTGGTGTTAACCCATTAACGGATTGATTATTAGCAATTACTTGTTCTATATTTTGATCTAAATTGCTAAAACTGCCGCTATTACTTTCTCCATCCGTATGACCAATGACTTCGATAATATAACCTTGGTAATCTTTCGCTAACGTTTTAATTTTTTCCACTAAATCTTGAGCAATAAATTGTTGCAAACCTGCATTAATATCTGCGCTTCCTGATTCAAATCGTCTTGTTTCTGAATCTCTCACCACAATGACAGGGGGAGATTTTAACCGCGCAATTTCCCCTTCTAATTGAGCAATTTTGGTTCCCCGTTGTTGTAATTCCGTTTGTAGTTTGGTGACTTCTCCTCCTAATCCTGTAATTTGATCTCTCCGTTGTTGTAATTCCCGTTCTAATTCTAAAGAACGAGAGGCGTTAGCATCAGAAATCGATTGAATAAAAACGGATTTAATAATCGCTAATAATAAGAATAAACTCAAAATCATAAAAGCGTTTGACATTAAATCCGTAAACGCTGGCCAAACGTTTAATTCTTCCTCATTTTGTTGGAAACGAGAGCGACGCATGATTAATTCTCCTATTTTAAGATCTAATTATTTTTTCTCTAAGGTGTAGCGAAGGCGATAAATTTCCTGTTTGGTTTCTTTGAGATAGTTAACACATTCTTGTAAATTTTCAGTAATGGGCTGAACCGATACAGGATTAAGAGAAGCACTGGGATCGAGGTTTGCTGTTAAGCGATCGCTTAATTGTTCAAAAGCGGTTTTTACCCCTTCTGTATAAGTATTCATGGCTAACAGTAATTGAGATAATTCTGTTTGAATTTCGTCTAAATGATCGGTTTTTGTTACCCATCGTCTTTGTAGAGTGTCTAGGGTATTGACGGCTAATTGAAAATTTTGTGAAGCCGTTTTTATCTCAGATGTTAACTCACTCAAGGATTGTTGATTTTTTTGAGAAGATTCTAATAGTTCTATTGATTTTTGTTGGCTTTGTTGAATTTGATCGCCAAACCGAATTAAACGTTTACTATAATTTTGTAATTCAATTCCCGTTAATTCAACGGATTGAATAGAGGAGGCTAACTGAATCGCAGACTGAGAAAAACTGCGTTGAGTATTGGCTAAATCGGTCGTTGCATTCGATAATAATTGTGGGAATTGATTGGTTTCAAATACTTGAGCCACTTCTAAAAAGCGATCGCCTGCAATTTGAAAATCTTTAGCACTTTGACTCACTGTTACCGAAGCATCCATTAATCGAGAATAAACTTGTTCTGCAAGTTGAGTTGATTTTAAATTCGCCTGATGTATCGCTTCAATTTTTTCTTTTAAAGCAGATTCTACAGATTCTTGAATTCCCTGACCAAAACGAATTAAAAATTGATCAAAGCTATTCACCATACTTTGCACAACCCGATCTAAACGGGTTTGTCCGCCGAGGGTAGGACGATAAATATTATCTAAATAATCTTCTAAGGCACTTAATAACCGATATTTCGCTAAATTGGTGTTAAATAAAAAATTAATAACAATTAAAAATGCACTAAATAAAATCCCCATTAAACTGGTAGAAAAAGCAATTCCCATCCCTCGCAACGGTTCTTGAATTTGGACGAGTAAACTGCTAAGATCGTTAACATTAGTCGCACTGACGGTTTGGCTGAGGGATGCTAAATTAATCGTAATCCCAATAAAAGTTCCGAGCAAGCCGAAGGCTAGTAATAAATTAGGAAGAATGCGACATAAATAATCAATTTGTTCACAGGAGATAAACAACACCTGCTCTTGGGAATAAACGTGATCAATTAAAGCCACTGTATTAACCGTTTCTAACTCTTGACTAGCGAGCGCTAATCGATTTTCTAAATAGTCAACTAATCTGGGTTTTTTACCCGAATATTGATTATAAATGAGTCGTTTAATTTGATTACCTTGGTTAACCAGATGATAATACAATGCCATGCGTAAACAGACGGTTAATATTGATGGCACAATCACAAATATAATAATTAAAATCACCAAATAACTCGGAATAATTGATAGCATAACCCAGATCCAGAAATTGCTAAGACGAAGCTTTCTACACAAAAAAAGCTTCCTATTCCGTTCACGATAGCAGTTTTGAATAAAATCATGTGTTATGGCAGAAGGCAGAAGGCAGGAGGCAGGAGGCAGGAGGTAAAAGTTAAAAGGTAGAAGAATTAAAAACTAATTACTGATGACTGATGACTGATGACTGATGACTGTTAACTGGTGACTGAACAAAACCCCCCAACTGAGTTGAGGGGTTGAGATGTAATGGTTAAACGATTTTGTTAATTAACGGAGCCATTCTAAAACTGCTTCTTCTTTTGTATTCGTATGACGTTCGGGGGTTTCCCGCTCAAACTTCAGGTGAACAGAACGGGTTTGCTCACCGTCGGCGGCAACCGCCAGAATGGGGAAGTCAAGCACACCGTCTTGGAAAGACATCTGTATGCGGAATGTCCCGTCTGGGCTGAGTTTTATAGTGCGTCCGCCAATGGTTAAGGTGGCATCGGGTTCGGTCGCGCCGTAAATAATCAGTTCGGCATCGGCGACTAACCAGAACTTGCGAGGACGTACCGGAGGCATAGACGCTGCCATCCCAATACCCGACATTCCGATACCGGACATGGTGTAACCTAATGCAGCACCAGACATACTCATGCCCACACCGGACATACTCATGCCCACACCGGACATCGTTTGTCCGACACCGGACATCGTTTGACCAACACCGGACATGGTGTAACCCATACCGACACCGGACATCCCAACACCGGACATCGTTTGTCCGACACCGGACATGGTGATGCCAACACCGGACATCGTTTGACCAACACCGGACATGGTGTAACCCATACCGACACCAGACATTCCCACACCGGACATGATTTGGCCGATACCCATACCGACACCAGACATTCCCACGCCGGACATGGTAAGACCAACACCGGACATAATTTGTCCAATTCCGATACCGGACATCCCAACACCGGACATCGTTTGTCCCACACCAGACATGGTGATGCCAACACCGGACATCATTTGGGACATACCAGACATGGTGTAACCCATACCGACACCGGACATTCCCACACCGGACATCGTTTGTCCGACACCCATACCGACACCAGACATTCCCACGCCGGACATGGTGATGCCAACACCGGACATAATTTGTCCAATTCC
>JBMDYE010000446.1:0-5317 GCA_048595135.1 Planktothrix sp.
ACTGTTTTAACGAGGAATTTAATCATGAAAAAGCTAACAACTGTTTTATTTAGTGGTTTGTTATTATTAGGTGCGGTTGCTTGTGATGATGTGGAAAAAACCGTTCAACAAGCTCCCAGCGCTCCTAATGAAGTCACGGAAGCTCCTACCGCCGAAGAAGCCCAAAAAGCCCAGGCTGATGCCCAGAGCGATATTCGCAGAAATCAACTTAATTCTGATATTCGCGCCCGTGAACAACGCAATAATATTACCGGGGGAGATACAGAACGGGCGAATGCCGATTTAGAAAGTGAAGTTCGCAGTAAATTAGAAGCGAATTTACCCGCTAGCAAACTATCCGTTGATGCGGAAGATGGCGTTGTCACCATTGCTGGAACCGTTCCCACTCAACCCCAATATGAAAAAATTGATACCTTAGCCCGTGAAATTAAAGGGGTTCAAGATGTTGTTATTAACGTTTCTGTGGCGGAGGCTCAACCCGAAACTGAACAAAACGCCCAAACTGAAACCGAAGGCGATACCGCCCAACCTGTAATTAACAACACAGAAGAAACAGAAACCAACACAACAGAGAATTAAGAATTAAGAATTAAGAATTAAGAATTAAGAATTAAGAATCGCGTAGCGTCCTGAGTGAAACGAAGGATCAGAATTAAGAATTAAGAATTAGGGAATAGGGAATAGGGGACAAGCAGGTTATCTTTCCTGCCTCCTGCCTCCTGCCTCCTGCCTCCTGCCTCCTGCCTCCTGCCTTCTTATGACTGATGACTGGTGACTGATAACTGGTGACTGTTTCTTCGTACTCAGCAAAAATCTATCCATAGAAGAATACTCATAATCTTCTATCTGTCTTAGGTTTGATATAACTAAACGATCCGGTTGAGTGTATTGCCACTTTATGTCAAACCTTGCGCCTCGCCAGCTAATCCCTTATGGAATAGCCATCTTAGCTGTGCTACTTGCTTTAATTTTGATGCTGGTGCTAAACGACAAACTCGCCATGAGCCAAAGCCCTTTTTTATTGTTTTTTGGGGCGGTGGTGGTCAGTGCTTGGTATGGGGGATTAAAACCTGGATTTGTGGCGACTCTGTTCTCGGTTTTTCTGAGTGGGTACTTCTTTATCAGTCCGGCGTATCAATGGATAGTTCCCGCACAAGAAGTAATCCGGGTTAGCTTATTTTTCTGCCAAGGAATTGTTATTAGTTTATTATCAGAAGCCTTACATAAAGCCCGAAAAAGAACTGAAACTAGCCTTCATAAACTCAAACAGAGTGAAAATCGATTTCGTTTAGCCTTAAGAAGTTCTAATTTAACAATTTTTCAGCAAGATTATAGTTTACGATATCAATGGATTCATAATTCAGCGGGTTTAGTGTTATCTGAGCATATTATTGGAAAATCAGATTATGATATTTTCCCCCTTTGCGATGCCGAAAAATTGCTGGCGATTAAATCTTTAGTCTTAGAAAGTGGCATAGCGGCTCGTGAAGAAATTAGTTTATTCACCGGAGAAACAATACAAGATTATGATTTAATTATTGAACCGATTAAAAAAGAAAACCAAATTATCGGAGTTACTGGAGTTGCGGTTAATATTACCGAACGAAAGCAAACTGAAACACAATTAAAAACGGCTAATCAGCGAGTTACAGAAATTCTAGAAACCATTACAGATTCCTTTTTTGCCGTTGATAATGAATGGCGATTTACCTACCTAAACCAACGCTTTGAACAAGAAAGTGGTTATTCCCGACAGGAACTTTTAGGAAAATCCCTTTGGGAACAATTTCCTAATACCATAAATTCCATTTTTTATGAGCGCTATCACCAAGCAAAAGCAGAAGGAATTCCCGTCACCGTTGAAGGAACAGTACCCGATGGTTCAGAGCGATGGTTTCTCGCCCATGCTTATCCTTCCCATGAAGGACTGGCTGTCTATTTTCAAGAAATTAGCGATCGCAAACACACAGAAAAAGCGTTACAAAAAACCCAAGAACGCCTTAAACTCGCATTAAATGCCGCTAAAATGATGGTTTGGGATGCTAATCTTAAAACCCATGAAGTCGTTTGTTCAGAAACCGCTTTAGAAATTTGGGGATTTCAAACTGGAACCCGCGACGAATTTATTAATAAAATCTATCCCGATGATCGAGAAAAAGTGCTACAAACTTTCTCTCAATCAATTCAGGATAAAACACTTTATTCTATCGAATATCGGATGATTAATCCCCAGGAGGAAATCCGCTGGCTGAGAAGCCAAGGAATGGTTTATTTTAATGATTCTGGTGAGCCTGAAAATTTTATTGGGGTTTCTTTTGATATTACCCAACGTAAGAAAATGGAAGAAGCCATTCGACAAAGTGAAGAACGATTTCGCGCTATGTTTAATCAAGCCGCCGTTGGGATTGCTCAAGTCGCTTTAGACGGTCAATTTATCGAAATTAATCCCGCTTTATGTGAAATCACAGGGTATAGCCATGAAGACTTGAGCAAAATGACCTTTCAAGACATTACCTACCCTCCTGATTTAGAATTAGATTGGGCTTATGCTGAAAAAGTTTTAGCCAAAGAAATCCCCGGATATTCGTTAGAAAAACGCTATATTCGTAAAGATGGTTCAATTAGTTGGGTGAATTTAACCTCCTCTGCGGTTTGGGATCACGAAACCGGACAACCTAAATATGCGGTTGGGATTATTGAAGATATTAACGCGCGTAAAAAAGTAGAAGAATCCCAAAAATTTTTACTGGAAGCCAGTCGGGTACTCGCTTCTTCTCTGAATCTAGAAGCCACCCTTTATCAATTAGCAGAATTAGCGGTTCCTACCTTAGCAGATTGGTGTATTGTTGATTTAGTAACAGAAAATTGGACGCTGCAAGAATTAGCTTGTATTAGTATCAATTCCGAAAAACAAAAATTATTGTCCGAAATGCGCCGCCGATACCCACCCAGTTTTGAGCAACATCATCCGTTTGTTCAAGAACTGCGACGGGGACAAACGTTATTTTATTCTAAATTTCCCGAATCCATGTTGGCTAAAATGGCTCGAAATGATGAGCATTTAAAGATATTAATTCAATTAAATTGTAAATCTTTAATGGTAATTCCCATTGTATCGAGAGGACAAGTTTTTGGGGCATTATCCTTTGCTTATTCAGAATCCGGGCGTTTTTATCAAGAAGCAGATTTAAATTTAGCAGAAGATTTAGCTCGACGGGCGGCAATGGCGATTGATAATTCCCGTCTTTATCGAGAAGCAGAAAAAGCCAACCGAATGAAAGATGAATTTTTGGCTATTCTTTCCCATGAATTAAGAACCCCGTTAAACCCGATTGTAGGATGGTCGAGGTTACTGAGAACCCGCAATTATGATCAAGCTACCCAACAAAAAGCCTTAGAAATTATTGAACGAAATTCTAAATTACAAGCTCAATTGATTGAAGATTTACTAGATGTCTCTCAAATTTTACAAGGTAAGCTGAATTTCAAAATTTCTCCCGTTAATTTAGTTAATATTATTGAATCTGCCATTGAGACAATGCGGTTGGCGGCTCAAGCCAAATTAATTAATTTAAACTTTGTACACATTCCCCCTGAATGGGCTGGGTCTAGTTCAGATCTCATTTCTCCTCAATTTATTGTTTCAGGAGATGCGGGACGACTCCAACAAATTATTTGGAATTTGCTATCCAATGCTGTTAAATTTACGCCGAAAAAAGGTAACATTACGGTTGAATTATCCTTGTCTGGTTCTTTGAATTCTCCTGAAGGGACACAAGATAGTTACGCTCAGATTCGGGTCATCGATACCGGAAAAGGAATTACCTCCGATTTTCTACCTTATGTGTTTGATTATTTTCGTCAAGCGGATGGTGGGATTACCCGTCAACATGGAGGATTAGGATTAGGATTAGCCATTGTTCGTCATTTGGTGGAATTGCATGGCGGAACTGTTCACGCGGAGAGTCCAGGGGATAATCAAGGAGCAACTTTTACTGTTAAGCTTCCCCTGTTTAAACCCAAAGCATTTAATCAGCAACTTTTGGGATCTTTAGGATCTGATGCTGGCGATGCTCGGTCTCAATTTTCTTTACAGGGAACTCGAATTTTAGTCGTCGATGATGAACAAGATACCCGTGACATTATTGCTTTTGTGTTACAGGAACAAGGGGCTATGGTACAGGTTGCACCTTCAGCTATTAAAGCGTTACAACTGTTTTCTAAATTTAAACCGAATTTTTGTATTTTTGATATTGGAATGCCTGTGATTGATGGTTATATGTTAATGCGTCAAATTAGAAAAATGCCTCCTGCTCAAGGGGGAGAAACTCCTGCGATCGCCCTGACTGCTTATGCGACAGAAGCGGATCAAGAAAAAGCCTTCAAAGCTGGCTTTCAACGTCATCTCGCTAAACCCATAGAACCTGATGAACTGGTGAAAGCCGTGGTTGAACTTTTACACAAGCAATCATAATCGCTATTAATTTATTTTTCTCTATGTCATCTATCTCAAGGTAGAGAATAAAATTAAAAATATTAATCTAAGACATAAGTTTTTTATATAAAACCTTGATAATCGGTAACATTAGTTTTTGGGGAACTTGGCAATAATACTGGGTTTTTAAACTTAGTGTGTAATTAATAATACATTGATTTTTATCAATGATAGGTGGGGATGACCCATCAAAAAAAGCTATAAGACCTTACCCTGTCTATGTTGAGCGACTCCATCAATAAAAGTGGCGTAGTCAACTCTATGTATTATTGAGCGAGTAAATATTGATATTAATAGCTTTAAAAATTACGGGTAAAAATCCAGATTTTTACCAAGTTTTTATAATAAAACCTTTGTTTTTGTCTATTGACATCATGAGAATTTTTTAATATTGTTGAATTAAGTGAAGAACTCGCTTAACTTTGTTCCCTGGTATAGGTTAAAAAAATATTTACAGCACAATCGGTGTTTCTTTGTGCAAGCGAATTTTTGCTTTGTGTAGAGATTTTAAATGCTGTTTAGATGCAATCAAGATTTTAATTTTGCTTTGTATCAGTTGTTTACCAAGTTTTGTGCAAGCAAAAATTGTTTTGCTTTGTGCTGGTTTACTATGCTTTATTTTCCAGAAATAACCGGAGATCACTTAATATGCCCGCGCTAAATTTTAGCGAACAATTGCTAACAGGAAACAGTTTTAACGGTCAAAACTTGAATGGCTCAACGTTTTTCAAAGCGAAACTCTATGATGTGCAATTCGTCGAGACACAACTCCGAGGTACCAACTTTGAAGAATCTTACATGAGTAATGTGAACGCAGCGAGA
>JBMDYE010000447.1:0-24109 GCA_048595135.1 Planktothrix sp.
CCAGTCTGAGCATGAATATAGTTATTAGTTTAAGGGGTAAGTTATTATGAATTACAATATCGAAGAAACGGTTATTGAACGGTATAAAACGGGAGCGCAAGCCCCGCAAGCAGAATTATGTTGTGCCGTTGAATATTCTGAAAAGCAATATTTAGAAATTCTACCTCAAGAAATTATTGAAAAAGATTATGGTTGTGGTGATCCCACCCAATATGTGAAAGCGGGGGAAACGGTTGTTGATTTGGGGTCGGGTGCAGGTAAAAATTGTTATATCCTGGCGCAGAAAGTAGGAGCTAAGGGGCAGATTATTGGGGTTGACTTTAATGATGAAATGTTAGCTCTTTCTCGGAAATATCAAGAGACAATTGGGGATAAGTTAGGATATAAGAACACAAAGTTTGTTAAAGCGAAAATTCAAGATTTAGCGTTAGATTTAGATCAAGTTCAGGCTTGGTTAACGGCTAACCCGATTCATAATATTGATGGTGTTGCTGCTTTTGAAATAGAATGCGATCGCCTCCGTCAACAACACCCGCTTATGGCTGATCATAGCGTTGATGTAGTGATTTCTAATTGTGTTTTAAATTTAGTGCGTCCCCAAGATAAACAAAAACTATTTCAAGAAATTTATCGGGTGTTAAAAAAAGGCGGGCGTGCCGTTATTTCTGATATTGTTTGTGATCAAGATCCAACGGATAAAATTTTAAATGATCCCGATCTTTGGAGTGGTTGTATTGCAGGAGCATTTCGAGAAGATCAATTTTTAGAAATGTTTGAAGAAGCCGGATTTTATGGGATTGAAATTTTAGTTCGTCAGGAAAAACCTTGGCAAGTGATTGATGGAATTGAATTTAGATCGGTAACGGTTCAAGCCTTTAAAGGCAAAGAAGGCATTTGTTTAGAACGAAATCAAGCGGTAATTTATAAAGGCCCTTGGAAACAAGTTATGGATGATGACGGTCATATTTTATATCGGGGTCAACGGATGGCAGTTTGTGACAAAACCTATCATCTTTATACGAATGAAAATAGTCCCTATCATCAAGATTTAATTGGGGTTTTACCTTATCAAGAAATCCCGTTAGAATCAGCAACAGAATTTAAGTGTCAACGCAATTCTATTCGTGATCCCCAAGAAACGAAAGGTTTAAATTATCACGTGACTATCCAAAACTCAGGTAATTCCTGTTGCTCGTAGGGGCTTGTGTCCTTTCCCGCCCATAAAGTGCTGTCCAACAATGGGGTAATTCCTGTTGCTCGTAGGGGCGGGGTTCTCCCGCCCTAAAGTGGACGATAAATTTTTTCGATTTGATGATCAGCATTAATTTCAATCACTAAATTAACGAATTCGGGATTATTAATTAACGGAGAAATGAAGAGTTCAGGATGTAATGCTTTCCAAAAATAATCGACAAATTGATCAATTTCTGCATCGGTCATCCCCGGTTTTCCAGTAGCAATCATTTCATGTTCCGCTTGAAGGCGCCACCGTTTTGAAAGTCGATAATCAAGGGGTTTTAATACAATTAACTGATCTAGTTTATCCCACAACGGAACATAATTTTGTAACATGATATTCATATCACGGGCAAATTGTTGATCCGTTTCTGTTATAATTGGAGAAGGTGGATCATCAAATTTTGATTCATCAATGGGTCTACATCCCACAAACCAGCCTTCCAATAAAACAATATCAATATTACTGACCTGTTCAGGGTTCGTGCGATCGCCAGCCCCATTCCACAAGGACTTATCAAATCGAGGAATCGCAACCTGTTGATTAGAAATCGGTTGTCGCAATTGATCGATAACCTTTATTCCTAACTCAATATCATGGGTTCCTGGTGGCCCTCGCCAAATTAAACGGGGATCGATGGATTGTAATTGTTGACGTTCTGCATAAGTTTTGTAGAGATCATCGAGGGATAAACCGATAGTGCAGTAGTTCAATTGGGACAGAATTAACGTTAAAACCTTTGCTAAGGTGGTTTTACCTGTTCCCTGACTTCCTAAAATTCCTTGCACTAAAGGACGCCCTAACTGTTGGCGATGTTCGGCGAGTTGTATCCCTAAAGGAAGCCATAATTTCCAAAGCGTTTCTAACTGTTCAAATAAGCAAGAAACGTTAGAGTTTTGTTGAAGGAGGGAACAAAAGAATTGCGATCGCACTTTGATCGTAGCACTCACATTTTCTCTAGTGATATTAAATGCGGTGGCTCGTTGTTTGTCGGCAAGTTCTAACTGTTCTAAATAATTTAGATCAGGGGTTGTGGGTTGTTGTCCTGATGCCCAAGTCTTGAGGATTTGAATCATGAATTATTATTCATTGACGTTAAAAGCCGACATCTAACCGTTAATTATGAACCCAATGTTAACGCTAACAAACATAATCCATAAATCAATCCGATTTTTAAAGCGTTGAGGTTTTCGAGCCACCACGATTGTCGAAAACGGGATGAACTGCTGTAGGCTAACCAGTTAATGGCTTCAATAATAATGGAGACAATTAATGCCACAGATACATCCAGATTAGCCCGTTGACCCGCTATGGTAGAAATAGCAAGGGCTAGAAAAGAACCGAAGAGTAGACTAATAATAATTAGTGAAATCCGGCGCCAAGGATTCAGTAGCCATCGTCCTAATTGTCCACTAATAACACCAGCCAGTCGATTTAGACGAGTATTTTGCATAAATTAATGGTGTGGGGTAAGAGTTAAATTAACTGAGCCCAATTTAAACTTAAAGATTATGAAAGCTAAACTTTATCCAGTTTTTCTGATCACTGGAAGTATTTTACTAAGTTTGATCAGTTTAAGACAATTCCTATTTCACGATTGTGTCCAGTCAATTCAACCCCAACCTGCAAAACAGATGGCTTTGTCGGTGGCGTCGCCTTTATCAACAAGGTTGTCGAAAACGACTGTTGCTACCCTACCCCAACCTGATCCAAAACCGAGTTTAACCCCTAATGTTGGGACAACACCTCAAAAATTAACTGCATCTGTCTCGACTCCCAAGCCAACCAGTCAAGGCACATTTCGAGTCAGTAACCAGTCAGAACATCCGGTGCGAGTGGCGTTATTGAGTCGTTCTTCCCGTGAATTAACTGAACCCGTCCATTGGGATTTTGCGCCAGAGGAAGGAAGCTTGGGCGGGCTGATTTTATCCTTACCGGAGGGGGATTTAACTTTAAAATCAGGAGATGTGCTGGTTGTCTTCGCTCAAGATGGCTCTCGCTATTACTGGGGGCCTTATATCGTGGGGGAAAGTTCGTTTCCAATTTGGAACCCGAAAGGAAAGGAATGGCATTTAGTGGTAGAACCTTTGCAAAAAAGGGATCAATCTTTGATCCAGAATGAGTAATAATAACTAAATATTCTATTTCTAACTGAGAAATAGTGATTGCCCTACTTTGATAGGGTTGTCCTATATTTATTTATTGGCTGATTTTGGAATGAAACTTAGCGCTAATCGAGACGTTCAAAAAATAGTTCAGCCTTCTCCAAAAGCCCCGACCTTGGCTAAGGTTCTACTGACAATCCTGGGGTTAGGTTTAATCGGAGGACTCGCCTTTTTTTGGAATTTAGGCAATTTTAATTTACTCGATGAAACCGAACCGTTATTTGCAGAAGCAGCCCGTCAAATGTTAGTGCGGGGCGATTGGATTACACCCTATTTTAATGAAGAAACCCGCTTTGATAAACCCCCGTTAATTTATTGGTTGGTGGCGATCGCCTATCGTTTATTCGGGGTGAATGAATGGTCAGCCCGTTTCCCTTCAGCATTCTCGGCATTTCTCTTAATATGTTTTGGATTTTATACGTTATCTTATTATATTAAAAAGATAACAAGAATCTCTAATAAATTTCAGGATAAACTTCTTTTATTCCACCCTTTACCTTGGCTGGGTGCTGGTTTAATGGCGTTTAATGCAGAAACAATTGCTTGGGGGAGAATTGGCGTTTCTGATATGTTATTAACCGCTTGTCTCTGTTCAGCGTTGTTGGCTTTCTTTTTAGGCTATGCCACCCGCGAAGATAAAACTTTAACCTTTAAAGTTTTATCCTTTGAACTTTCTAATCACAACTTTAACATTTCTGACGTTTTCTATTTAGCTTTTTATATTTTAGTTGCTTTAGCCGTTTTAACAAAAGGCCCCGTTGGAATTGTTTTACCTGCTTTGATCATCGGAGCTTTTTTAATTTATTTAAAAAAAGGTGGGATTGTTTTTCAAGAAATGCGTCCTTTGCGGGGGGGATTAATTTTTTTAGGGATTACTCTTCCTTGGTATATTTTAGTGACTTTAATTAATGGGGAAGATTACATTAATTCATTTTTTGGATATCATAACTTTGAACGCTTTACCCAAGTTGTTAATCATCATTCTGCCCCTTGGTACTTTTATTTTATTGTTGTCTTAGTCGGGTTTGCCCCTTTTTCTGTTTATTTACCGTTTGCGATCGCTTCAACTCAATTCTGGAAACGTCGCTATTGGCAAAGACAACCTCGCATTCAGCATCTCAAATTATTGGCTCTATTTTGGTTTGCGATTATCTTCTTATTTTTTACAATTGCTGTTACCAAACTTCCCAGCTACGTTTTACCCTTAATGCCAGCAGCCGCTTTATTAGTCTCATTAATTTGGCATGAACAAGTCATTGAAAAACAACTTTCATCTTCCCTAGAAGTAGAACCCAATAAAATCGAATTTTTCCCAAAGGAAAACCCATCAACTTTATATTTTTGGTTTTCATCTATTCCGAAAACTTTATCAATTTCAATCCTGGCAAATATTATTTTTATAGTATTAATAGCCGGAACAATTTATTGGTCTCCCCACTGGATCAGGTCAGGTGGCGATATGCCAAATTTTAGATCAGAGCTAATTTCCTCTGGAATCTTAATAAACGGCAGTTTAATTTGGGCAGTTACTGGTTTATGGATTAGTCTTTTATTGTGGAAACGTAACTTATCCTGGATTTTAGCTGGTAATCTGTTTGGATTTATTGCTTTTTTCATGTTGGCAGCAATGCCTGCTTATCATTTACTGGATCACCATCGCCAAGAACCGTTACGAGAAATTGCCCAAATTGTTGTAGAACAGCGAAAACCAGGGGAAGAATTAATTATGATTGGATTCAAAAAACCGAGTCTGGTTTTTTATACTCAAAATCCAGTTCAATATCATCAAAACCCCAAAGAAGTCATGACCTATCTGGCTACACCAAAAGTACAAAATTCTTCCCCAGAAACTATTTTAGTGGTTGGTTCTGCTCAAAGAATTAGCAATATTGGACTTTCGCCTGAAAGTTTTCAAATCCTTACTCAAAAAGGTTTTTATCAACTGGTTCGGGTTAGTCATCAGTCAATAAATTCTCCCCTTGTCCCCCTGTTCCCTAATTCTTAATTCTTAATTCTTAATTCTTCTTTCTCGCATTCTTGTTTTGTGATTTGGTGACGATATTCAAACATATTATGTAAACGACTATTGACCCACCCGCCTAACATTTGTTCTGCTAAGATGCCCCCAGGAAGAGAATAAGCGATCGCATCTATTAGGCGAGTTTTCCCATTTTCAGGAATAAATTGATGGCGATGTACCCAACTCGCCATCGGCCCTTGCTGTTGTTCATCGGTAAACAATTGATAAGGGATACATTCGATATGAACAGCCACCCATTTCACCGGAAGAGGCCCTAACCAAATCCGAAATTCGCTGAGGGCGCCCACATCTAAGCCCCCCTCACGGCGAACAATCTCCACAGGTTGCCAAGGGGGAGTCAGCACTTGCAAAATATCAGGTCGGGTATGAAACCCCCAAACGATTTCCACAGGCGCATCAATTAACGAAGAATATTTAAAGTTCAGCATCGAGGCTTTACAATAATGTTTAATCAAATCTATCGGAATTTTAACGTTAATCTGAGTAGACCGACAGCATTAAATATTAAATTAATTGTAGGGTGATGCTATCTATCCTAAAAACCGCACTAAACTAAATTTTATGGTGATGATTGTTAAATTATGAGCGATTCAGGTTTAGACTTATCAGAACAAAATCCAGAAGTTGTTCTCAACACAGCTTTAACCTTGTTAGACGAGGGAGATTTCCAACAACGTTGGGACGCTGCCAAAATTTTATCTAATTTAGGAAATTTAGCGGTGGAACCGCTGCTGCATATTCTCCAAGATGAAGAAGATGATTTAGAAAAGCGTTGGTTTGTGGCTCGAATTTTGGGAGAATTCGATGCCGAAAAAGTGATGGAACCCTTAGTTAATCTTCTCAACCGTGCTAAAACAGAAGCGACTGAGGAGGATATCTCTTTACAGGAAATGGCAGCCGCTACCTTAGCAGGTTTAGGGGGTTCTGCTATTGCGCCATTAAGTCGGTTATTAGAACAAGAAAACTCTCGATTATTTGCAACGAATGCGTTAGCACAAGTTCGGGATGCAGCAACAATTCCTCCTTTATTAACGGTTGTGAACGATCCTGATCCTCAAGTTCGGGCGGTTGCAATTGAAGCATTAGGAAGTTTTCATGATCCGCGGGTTCCTCCGGTTTTATTACAAGCTTTAACTGATCCGGTTGCCGCCGTTAGAAAAGAAGCGGTGATTGGTTTAGGGGTGCGCCCTGACTTGGTTAATGACTATAATTTAGTTGAACAATTAAAGCCGTTATTGTGGGATATTCGCGCCGAAGTTTGTCAACAAACGCAATTTGCCTTAGGGCGTTTCAAAACAGATGAAGCCGCAACTGCTTTATTTGAACAATTACAATCTGATAGCGTTCCCAACCCGTTAAAAATTGATGCAATTCGGGCATTAGGTTGGATTTCTATTCCCAGTGCCTTAACGGATTTACAACAATTTATTTGGCAACTGAATCCAAAAGTTAATCCAAATTTGCCTTTGTCTTCCAATTCTGATGATTTAATTCTTTGTCAAGAAGTGATTCAAGTTTTAGGACGAGTTGAATCTTCCCATCTGCAAGAACAAGCCACAACTATTTTAATTGATCTGATGAATCAAAACCATCCGGCTTTAGTTCATCCAACTATTAAACAATTAATTGCCTTAAATTTAGGAAAAATAGGCGGAACTTCTGCCCTTGATCCACTGATTCAACTGTTAGAAGATCCCAATCCATCCGTCCGACTTCATTGTATTTCAGCATTAAAACAATTACCTCCTCAAAAAACCCACGAACGCCTTCAAACTTTACTTGATCAAGACTCTCTAAATCCCGCTCTTAAAGAAGGCATTTCAATGGCACTATTAGAATTAAGAATTAAGAATTAAGAGGGAACAGGGAACAGAAGGTATAAGAACTCCTAACTGATAACTGGTGACTGGTGACTGGTGACTGGTAACTGTATCAAACTGTACCAAATGCTCAAAACAGATCCGTTAGTATCGACGGATGCTAAATTTAAGAATATCAATAACTTTAACCCCATGCGCCTAGAGCAACTGCAATCTTTTCTGTCTGTTGCTGAGACTGGAAGTTTTCAACAAGCTGCACGCAAATGTGGTGTGACTCAATCAACAATTAGCCGCCAGGTGCAAGGACTAGAGGAAGAACTTGGTTTACCTTTGTTTCATCGCACTGCGACCGCTAAATTAACGGTTGGGGGTGAACGCTTTTGGCCTTATGCTCGTAAAATTTGTCAAACTTGGGAAAGCGCGAAAGAGGAATTAGAATCGTTACTAGCAGGAAAACAACCAGAACTTTGCGTGGCGGCAATTCATTCGGTTTGTGCGTCCTATTTACCGCCTATTTTACAAAAGTTTTGTTATGCCTATCCCGATATTCAATTAAGAGTAACGTCTTTAGGAAGCGATCGCGCGTTAAAAGTCCTTAAAGATGGTTTAGTTGATGTTGCAATTGTTATGAATAATCGTTCTTTTACCACCAGTGGGGAACTGTTAAGTGATGTTCTTTATCAAGAACCGATTGAAGTATTGATGGCAAATAATCATCCGTTAACTCAATATCATCAAGTTCCTTGGCAAGAATTAATTCGTTATCCTCAAGTGGTGTTTAAAGATGGCTATGGAATGCAACGATTAGTTCAAGAAAAGTTTACTCAAACGGGTGCAAAACTTCACGCGGTTTTAGAATTAAATACTTTAGATGCGTTTCGAGGGATTATTCGCCAGGGAGAACTGATTGCATTATTACCTTATTCTGCATTAATTGAAGCTCGAACCGATCCGACATTAGCCGTTAGGGGACTCGCACCCATTAATCATCCAAATAAATCCCATTCTTCCTCGTCTTCATTGGTTGCTATGAATACCGATGGAGCTTGGACTCGTGAAGTTGTGATCGTGACAACACCGGATCGAATGCAAATTCCTCCCATTGCTGCCTTTTGGCAAATGGTTCATGAGTATTTACCAGCAAGTATGGATGGAGCAATCAAACCCATCAATTCTCACACTCCTTTATTAAAATAATCACGCTACAATCTACTTTAAAATTAACATTAATTCCCTGTAAATTTAAAGCGCATGAGTGATCGATTTAGAGACTTACTTCGTAAAGTGGGCAGTGGGACTCATACCAGTGAAGCGTTAACTCGTTCTGAAGCTTCAGAAGCCCTAAAATTAATGTTATTAGCGGAAGCAACTCCGGCTCAAATTGGGGCATTTTTGATCGCTCATCGCATCCGACGTCCGACAGGGGAAGAAATTGCTGGACTCCTTGATGCTTACACGGAATTAGGCCCTCAACTTCAGTCAATTTCTCAGCCACCAATGGTGTTGGGTTGTCCCTATGATGGCCGTTCTCGCACTGCACCTCTAACCCCATTAACGGCTTTAATTCTAACAACCTCTGGTGTTCCTGTAATTCTACATGGTGGACATCGAATGCCCACTAAAGAAGGAACTCCTTTGATTGAAATTTTTCAAGGTTTGGGTGTTGATTGGACAAAATTATCCTTAGAAAAGGTTCAAAAAGTTTTTGAAACAACGGGTTTAGGATTTGTTTATCTTCCCTACCATTTTCCTCAAGCCGAACAGTTAGTTACCTATCGCCGCGAAATTGGTAAACGTCCCCCTTTGGCAACAATGGAGTTAATTTGGTTGCCTTATTCGGGTTCAGCAACGGTAGTGGGAGGGTATGTTCATCCGCCGACCGAAATGATGTTTAGAGTAGCCTTACAATTACGGGGAGTGACCGAATTTATCACGGTGAAAGGGTTAGAAGGAAGTTGTGATTTACCGCGCGATCGCACTTGTATTATTGGGTTGCGACAGCCGAGTTTAGGAACCAAACAAAACACTGAAGAAAATTTTGAACAATCTCAAGCTGCTGTTAATGATTTCTACTTTGAACGATTATTATTACATCCCAATCAATATGGATTAGCAGGGAAAGAAGTTCCCCTAGAAGCAACACCCATTTTAATCGAACAAATCCACAGTGTTCTGATGGGTCAAGCCAGTGAAATGATGAAAGCAGCAATTTGGAATGGGGGGTTTTATTTATGGCGTTCTGGGGTTTGTAATACCTTAGAATCAGGATTATCTCAAGCAGAAATATTCCTAACTAACGGTGAAGTTCTGAATAAATTGAAGCAGATTGTTAGCACTGTTCAGCAGTTAAATATTAGCTAAAATTCAACTTATGAGCGAAATTGCTGCATTAATTCTGGTTGGGGGTAAAAGTTCTCGCATGGGTGAGGATAAAGCTTTTGTATTGTATGAGGGAAAACCGTTACTTCAACGAGTTTATGATGTGGCGGTTTCTTGTAGTCAAAAGGTTTATATTCTAACTCCTTGGCCAGAACGCTATCAAAGTATTTTAACAGGGGATTATGAGGAGATCTTAGAAACCGAACCGAATCAAGGGCCATTAGTTGCTTTAGCGCAGGGATTGTTACATATTCCTTTTGATTGGGTTTGGTTATTAGCTTGTGATTTACCCCGCCTTGAACCTGATGTTATCCAAAATTGGCAAACTCACTTAGCCACAGTTCCGGATCAGATTTTGGCGGTTGTTCCTCAACGTCAATCTCGTTGGGAACCGTTATGTGGATTTTATCGCCGTTCTGCTTATCCTGCTTTGCAACAATTCATGGCTCAAGGCGGACGTTCCTTTCAAGAGTGGTTAAGCCAAATTCCGGTAGAGCCAATTTTACTCTCGGAATCTATATCATATATATTGTTAAATTGCAATAGCCCAGACGATTTAAAAAATTAAGAAATTGTTAAATTTATCTTGTTAATCCCTTCAAACTTTATATTTTTTGTTCCCAATGGGAGTAGGGGAACCCGTACTTGTAAATTTTTACAAAATCTGTCTTAGAGCAGAAAAAATTAGGGAATGTTGTAAGTAAAATTACGAACTAAACAATTTGATTTTGGTATAACTGACCCATAATAAACAACAGTTAGGAGGACAGATGGAATATACCTTCAACTTAGTGGGTGTTTCTCCCATGCTTTCTTTCTTTTATCAACAACAAGAATTAAACGAAAAACCGACCCAAGGTGTTGAATATTTGGGAAATCATAAATGTACCCTCGATACCTTTATTGAGTCAGTAGAAAAAATTTCTCCTAAACGGGGTTGGGATGTTGATCGAGTCGTTGATACGGTGATTAAATTCTGGATGGATAATACTGACAGCATCCATTATTGGAAAGCTCGTCTAGAAGACGCAGGAAGCGAAAATCTGTTAGTTGCTAGAGTGGCCGATATTAAAGCCCTCAGAAATACCTTTGAATCCTTATTAGGAGAGTGAGAATCAGTTATCAGTAATCAGTTATCAGTAATCAGTTTTTGGTTTTTAGCTTTTAGTTTTTATTTAACTATTGTTATTTCATAATCATCAACCATTGACTATGAACTATGAACTCTTAACTGGTTCCTGTAAACTGAATTACTGATAACTGATTACTGATAACTGATTACTGTTCATGTCTCGTTCTAAAGCGTTGCAATATTATGTGGCGAGTCGGTTGTTACTGGCTCCTTTGATGTTGTGGACAATTACCACCGTCGTTTTTTTACTATTACGGGCGACTCCAGGTGATCCGGTAGATGCAATTCTAGGCCCCCGTGCGCCGGAAGCGGCAAAAGAAGCATTACGAGAACAACTCGGTTTAAAGGGTTCTTTATGGCAACAATATTTCGACTACATGGGAAATTTGTTGCAATTTGATTTGGGGACGTCCCTCACCAGTCGTGGACAAACCGTATGGCAAATTATTCAGGATCATTTTCCCGCCACGGTGGAACTGGCTTTATTTAGTATGTTGGTAGCTTTAGCAGTCGGTATTACAGTTGGGGCGATCGCAGCATCTCACCCTGATACGGTTTGGGACACGGGGGGTCGTTTATTTGGGATTATCACTTATGCTGTCCCCCCATTCTGGGCGGGGATGTTGTTTCAGTTAATTTTTGCGGTGCAGTTAGGTTGGTTTCCCTTGGGGACTCGCTTTCCAGTTACGATTCCAACTCCTGAAGGATGGACAGGACTATATACCCTTGATAGTTTGTTTGGGGGAAGTTGGACACAGTTGGGTGTGGCGTTGCATTATCTGTGTTTACCTTCCGTAACATTAGGAATTTTGTTAAGTGGGATTTTTGAACGGATTGTTCGGGTCAATCTTAAACAAACGTTACAAGCGGATTATGTGGAAGCAGCGAGGGCTAGAGGAATTCCAGAACGCCGGATTGTGATCGCTCATGCGCTGAAAAACGCCATGATTCCAGTGATTACCGTATTAGGGCTAACGTTTGCAGCCTTATTGGGGGGTGCCATTTTGACTGAAGTGACATTTTCCTGGCCAGGACTAGCGAATCGGTTGTATGAAGCGATTAGTTTACGAGATTATCCGACGGTGCAGGGGATTGTGGTATTTTTCGCTGCAATTGTTGTGGTTGCTAGCATCTTAATTGATGTACTCAACGCCTGTATTGATCCTCGGATTCGGTACTAAATCAGAAGGCAGGAGGCAGGAGGCAGGAGGCAGAAGGCAGGAGGCAGAAGGCAGAAGGCAGAAGGCAGAAGAAAAGCATTTTCTCCTTGTCCTCCTCCGCTCTCTCCTGCCTTCTTCTGCCTCCTGCCTCCTTAAAAATTGAGTATTTTTGCTTAGAAAAAAACAGGGTTTCTTATCGATATCTTCATGAAAGATACACTTCTTAATATTTTTTAACGCTCTAAATCGCAACCGCGTTGTATAACTAATATCTGAAGGGCAAAGACAACAGCCAAATGTTGGTCTCCCAACAATTGATTAACATTTGATTAAGAAAGTTTACTGTCCTCTCATAAATCGTGTAAGGTTTCTAAGGTTCCTCAAGTTAAGGGGCAAGTTACAGAAGAAATTGTGTAACCCAACCTCAACTTAGGAAAAGACAAACTGGTATTTATTACTAGCACTTTGTCTGAAACCATCAGGCGACTTATAAAGAAGCCTCAATTGAAAAAAGCAAGTCAAGTAGGAGATTAATCCATGTTTGATGCCTTCACAAAGGTAGTTTCTCAAGCTGATACACGTGGCGAACTGTTAAGCGCCGGACAAATTGATGCTCTCAGCCAAATGGTTGCAGAAAGCAACAAACGTTTAGATGCTGTTAACCGCATCACTGGTAACGCCTCTGCTATCGTTGCTAACGCTGCTCGTGCTTTATTTAGTGAGCAACCCCAACTGATCGCTCCCGGTGGTAACGCTTACACCAGCCGTCGCATGGCTGCTTGCTTACGCGACATGGAAATTATCTTACGCTATGTCACCTATGCCGTGTTCGCTGGAGATGCTAGCGTTCTGGATGATCGTTGCTTAAATGGTCTGCGTGAAACCTACGTTGCTCTCGGAACCCCTGGTGCTTCCGTTGCGACTGGCGTTCAAAAAATGAAAGAAGCTGCTTTAGCGATTGTTAACGATCCCACAGGTATTACCTCTGGCGATTGCAGCGCTCTGGCTTCTGAAATTGCTAGCTACTTTGATCGGGCTGCTGCCGCTGTTGCCTAATCTTTCTAAAATCTGATTTTCATAAATTCTTAGAAGTCCAATTTACGAGACTTCATTTGTACCTCAACTTTGTAAACCACTAGGGAGATAACTCAAGCATGAAAACCCCCCTGACTGAAGCAGTATCCGCCGCCGATTCTCAAGGCCGTTTCCTCAGCAGCAGCGAACTGCAAGTTGCTTTCGGTCGTTTTCGTCAAGCTAAAGCGGGTTTAGAAGCTGCTAAAGCTCTGACCTCCAAATACGACAGCCTGACCAGCGGTGCTGCTCAAGCAGTGTATAACAAATTCCCTTACACCACCCAAATGCAAGGCCCGAACTACGCTGCTGACCAACGTGGTAAGGACAAATGCGCTCGTGACATCGGATACTACCTCCGTATGGTCACCTACTGCTTAATTGCTGGTGGTACCGGCCCGATGGATGAATACCTGATTGCAGGTATTGATGAAATCAACCGGACTTTTGACTTGTCTCCAAGCTGGTACATTGAAGCCCTCAAGTACATCAAAGCCAATCATGGCTTAAGCGGTGACGCGGCTGTTGAAGCCAACTCCTACATTGATTACGCTATCAACGCTCTGAGCTAGACTTAGGGTGTCTGATGCCTGGAACGGTAAGTAGCTGTTAGCAACTGGGTTAACGGTTGTTTAGCGCTCCAGGCATCTTTGCCTATTTACGAATCTGTAGAAGACCCTTAAAAGGTTTCTTTTTTCTTCTGTTTTTTGAAAATCTCTTACGGAGTATCAGGCTATGGTTGGCTTGCTTGAAGGGGGCCGACTTGGTATCCGAGCCTTTGAAGAAACAAAACCCGTAGAACTTCGACCTAATTATACAGAAGCGGATCTGCAAGCTGTCATCGTTGCGGCTTATCGCCAAGTTATGGGCAATGAGCACGTCATGGTACGAGAACGCTTGACCAGTGCCGAGTCCCTTCTTCGCCAAGGGCAAATTACGGTTCGGGATTTTGTTAGAGCATTAGCGCTCTCAGAGCTTTATCGGACTAAGTTTTTTTATCCCAACTCCCAAACTCGATTTATTGAGTTGAACTATAAACATCTATTAGGTCGCGCCCCTAATGATGAATCTGAGATCGCTACCCATGCTGATCTCTATAATACCCAAGGCTACGAAGCAGAGATCAATTCCTATATTGATTCTTCTGAGTATCTAGAAAATTTTGGGGAAAATGTCGTTCCCTACTATCGGGGCTTTTCCACCCAAAATGGGCAAAAAACTGTTGGGTTTAACCGCATTTTTCAACTGTATCGGGGCTATGCCAGTAGCGATCGCGCTCAAAATCAAAAGCGCTCTCGTTTAACTTGGGAATTAGCACGGAATACAGCTTCCCCCATTAACGTACCAGCAGGTAGACCCAGTTTAACGGGCATAACGGGCGGTAGTCGAGGAAAAGCCTACCGCCTTGTTGTGATGCAAAAAGCAACACAAGCTATGCCTCAAATTCGTCGTACCACCACTGAATATACCGTACCTGTAGAGCAACTGTCTACTCAGTTGCAACGAATCCAACGAGCAGGTGGACAGGTGATGAGTATTACCTTGGCATAGATAGGGATACCCATTGCCAGCCCATCACCAGAATGGCTTTAGGAAGTGAGTGTTCAAGCAACTGCGGATTTAGTTGTTGCTCCTATCAAACTCTCACTTCCTAGCGTTCGAGTTGGTTTATTCAGGCTGGAGTTTTAGTTGGGTTGGCGCTTCAAACCCCAGATGAAAATCATCGTCGCAGTTTATACTCGCAACAATTTTTCTAAATCCTGTTGTTCAGAAGAGGAGGATTTTAGGTGGCTATTACAACAGCAGCATCTAGGCTAGGAACCTCTGCGTTTCAAGAAATGCCTCGTGTTGAATTACGTCCTGATTGGAGTCGGGATCAAGCTCAAACTGTGATTCGAGCAGTTTATCGTCAACTGCTGGGCAATGATTATTTAATGAGTTCTGAGCGTCTCAAAAGTGCTGAATCTCTGCTGTGTGATGGCAGTATTACGGTGCGGGAGTTTGTGCGTTCCGTTGCCAAATCAGAACTGTACAAATCCAAATTTTTCTACCCCAATTTCCAAACCCGTGTAATTGAACTCAATTACAAACATTTATTGGGTCGCGCTCCCTATGATGAATCTGAAGTGATTTATCACTTAGATTTATATCAAAACAAAGGCTATGACGCTGATATTGATTCCTATATTGATTCAGCAGAATACCTGGAAAACTTTGGGGAAAATGTCGTTCCCTACTATCGAGGTTTTGACAATCAACGGGGACAGAAAACCGTTGGTTTTACTCGCATGTTTCAGTTATATCGCGGTTATGCCAATAGCGATCGCGCTCAATTAGGAGGCAATCTGTCTCGCTTGGCAAAAGAACTGGGCGAAAATAGTGTCTCTAGAATTGTTGGCCCCTCCGGTGGCAATGAAGGTTGGTCTTATCGAGCTTCTGGTCAAAGCACCGTTCCTACCACTGGATTCAGCACCGGTGGGGTGTTAGGACAATCCGGCCGCAGCTACCGCATTGAAGTGGCGGGTATCCGTGAGCGTCAATATCCGAAAGTTCGTCGCAGTAGCAAATCCTTTATTGTTCCTTATGAACAGTTATCGGCTCGGCTTCAGGAAATTCAACGCCAAGGCGGTAAAGTAGCAAGTATTACTCCTGTTTAGGAGCATTTTTTGCTAAATCCGGGGTTAGCTGATGTGCAATCCCAGTTTATGATGTTGTTTAGAATTTTAGTGGATTAATTCAAGCAAATGTTGGGACAAGTTGCAGTTGGAAAATCAGCCACTTCCCCCTCGGGAAATCGCTTCTTTCGATATGAAGTCGTCGGTTTACGTCAATCCGAAGAAACTGACAAAATGGGTTATCCCATTCGTTCGAGTGCTAGTAAGTTTATCATCGTCCCCTATAACAGAATGAACCAAGAAATGCAGCGAATTCTGCGAATGGGTGGAAAGATTGTTAACATTGAACCTTTGACTTCTGATGAGGAAGCTTAGGAAGGGCTGAATTGGGAATTCTATTCTGTATCTTTGAAAGGATTTCCATCTAACCCTAAAACTAAATAATGTCGTGATTTATGGTTAGTTGTTTCACAGAAAAACAACTAACTATTTTTTATGCCTATTCTCGTTAAACTGAGGGTTTTAGAGCTTACCCCCCAAACCCGATTTCTCAACGAAAGATCTGGTTTTGATCTACAACATCTGTAATGCGTAACACTATAAACTTTTTTTTAATTTTTGTTGACATCTCTGCAAAGATCGATTAAATTTAGGTTAAGGAAAAGTTAAAAATTTTTTAATGTAAACTCGGTAAATCAGGAACCTTCGCTGTCTTACAGCAAGAAAGCGTAAAAAAGGTCTTATTGCATCTGACTAAAATCTAAAAACAATCAGTGATAGTGATGATCAAAATTTGAGATGGCAGTTGTTTGAATCCGATTTGCTACTCAAGTCAATATTCTCTTCTAATCTAATTCAGTTGACTGATCACATTATTGCAAATTATTTTGAATAAATTGGTTTATAATTATGAGTTTTAATCCCCTCAATTATTCTAAGAATGATAGAGTAATTGATGTTAAAGCCTTTTTTATCCCCCAACAAGTTACTCGACTTCTACTGACCGTCGTAGCTGTACTTACCTGTTTATCGATTTTGGTTCATGGGGTTTTTTATTTCTTGCCTGATTTTCCTGGACAAGATTTTTTAGTTTCTAAGTTTGCTCTCAATGAAGAACATAACATCCCCACCCTTTATTCCTCATTAGCTTTATTTTATTGTTCGGCATTGTTCTGGCTCATTGCTTTATTAAAAGCTCATCCGACAAGAAACGAAGTTCGCTATTGGAAAGGATTATCGGTTGTTTTCCTTTATCTTTCCGTGGATGAAATGGTGGCTTTACATGAAAGCTTTTCAAAACTCTTTCATAAACTTGGGGTTAATGGGATTTTGCATAATGCTTGGGTGGTTCCAGGAATAATTGCCATCGCGATTTTTTTGATCACTTTCTATAAGTTTTTCTTGACCTTACCCAATTTTTTGAAGCGTTCAATCTTAATGGCAATTTTTCTATGGGTTGGGGGCGCTCTTTTTGTAGAAACTTTGGGTGGATATTATAAATATCTTTATGGGGAAGAAAACTTAGGCTATGCCTTACTCACTACCGTTGAAGAAGTGATGGAAATGTTGGGTGTTGTTGTGTTAATTCATGGCTTATTGCTTTATCTCAATAAAATCGTCCTGCACCAAATTGATTTGAGTTTGAATTTAACACAGAGCCACCTCACTCCTCCTAATCTGAACGCCCAACTAGAACAGAAGCTTTAGTCACTGCTGAAAATCAATTTTTCCCGACTCTATCCTATGGGCAAGTTTCTAAGTTATGCTGACGCTCCCTTGCTATGATTGAGCAGAGGGGATTTTCCTCCCGTAGGCAAGAAACTTTCCCTTTATCAAAATAATGTTCTGGAAAAAGTGACTAAAATTTATGCAGGATTTAGGATACGAAACTAGCGAAGAAAATCTAAACTTAGAAGGGGAATCTTTAACGATAGAACAAGCGATCGCAAATCTTCAGGGTGAAGACTTAGGACGCCGTTACTATGCTGCTTGGTGGTTAGGACGGTTTCGCGTGTCTGAACCGCAGGTGGTTGAGGCGTTAATTACAGCCTTAGAAGATGAGTCTGATCGAACGGAAGAAGGCGGTTATCCGTTACGACGCAATGCGGCGAGAGCATTAGGAAAACTCAATGATCAACGGGCTGTTCCTGCCTTAATTCAATGTTTAAATTGTTCTGATATTTATGTTCGTGAAGCGGCGGCTCAATCTCTAGAACAATTGGGTGATCCGAGTTGCATTCCGGCTTTAATTAAATTACTAGAAGGTGGGGTAGAAGCAGCGCAACCCGTCCCCGGAAAACCCCATTTAGTCCAACCTTACGATTCGATTTTAGAAGCGTTAGGAACCTTAAAAGCAACCGTTGCCATTCCCGATGTTCAACCGTTTGTTGAACATCCCGTTCCCAGGGTACAATATGCCGCTTTGCGGGCAATGTATCAGTTAACGGAAGACAACCGTTATGGAGAACAATTAACACAAGCCTTAAAAGGACAAGATTTAAGATTACGACGAACTGCCTTAATGGATTTAGGAGCAATTGGCTACTTTCCGGCGGCAAAGGCGATCGCTGAAACCTTAGCTGAAAATAGTTTAAAATTAATTGCCCTTAAAGGCATTTTAGAACATGAACTTTCTAAAAATGATGATGACAGGTTATCAGAATCTCCCATTGAAGTGATGCAATTAATGGATTCTTTACTGTAATTTTATCAGCTTTTTAAATCAATTTAAAATGTTTATCAACATGACAACAACAGAATTAATTCGAGCGGTAGAAGAGGCAGACTCTGCTTTGAAGTTATTAAAAGCTGTTCAGGAATTAGCAAAAACAGCTTCTTCAGAAGCTATTCCAACTTTAATTAAAGTTTTAGGGTATAACAATCCTGGGGCGGCTGTGGCGGCTGTTGATGGATTAATTCAACTGGGGGAACCTGCGGTTATTCCCCTATTAGAACAGTTGGATGGTTATAATTATGGGGCTAGAGCGTGGGCAATTCGGGCGTTATCTTCTATTGGAGATCCAAGAGGATTAGACATTTTATTAGAATCGGCTGGAAGCGATTTTGCCTTAAGTGTTCGTCGTGCCGCCGCTAGAGGATTAGGGAATATTCACTGGGAAAAAATGCCTCCAGAACAAATTGCTGATGCTCAATTTAAAACTTTAACCACCTTAGAAAAATCTTCAGAAGATCCCGAATGGATTGTCAGATATGCAGCAATTGTTGGATTACAGGGATTAGCAACAACCCTGAATCAAAATCAAGGGGAATGGTTAGAGAAAATTAAAGAACATTTTGATAAAATTGCCAAGACCGATGGCACTTTAGCTGTTCGGGCGCGAGCTAGATGGGCAATTCAACAACTATAACAGGAGTTAGAATTAACAATTAAAAAATAGATCATAAAAACCAATAACTTTTCTAGCGAAGGCTTGGCTTTGTGGCTAACTGTGCCTAGCCTTCAATCTTGACGAAGGCGTGACTCGTTACGGATTATCTCTTGTTAAAATTTTGCTGATTCAACCATTGGGCAACCTCTGGAACAAATACAACTTGTTCAAATTTTCTACTTCCAAATTTAATCCCTTGTTGTTCAAAAGCAAATTTTAAGCGACGACGAAATTCATGAGCGACTTCCCATTGAAAATTGGGACGAGTTTTAATTATCATTTCTAATTCAACGCCCCCATTACCGATATCGCTAACACCACTGGTAACAACAGGGGTGAGAATGGAACTCGTCCAGTCGGGTTCATTAGACATTTCTTCAATTACTTTTTTCATAACATCTAATGCCAAATCGATATTCGATTCATAGGTAATGGTGATTGTGAAATCAATTCTTGCCCAATCTTTGGTTTGGTTATGAACAATACTAATACTCCCATTCGGAAGGGTGGTTAAGCGCCCTCCTTTGCCTCGAATTTGAGTAATGCGTAAGTTCATATATTCTACATACCCTGACACTTCACCAACGGTAATATAATCTCCCACTGCATACTGATCTTCTAGCAAAATAAACGTTCCATGAATAACATCTCGGACTAAATTCTGAGACCCAAAAGACAAGGCTAAACCAACAATCCCTAATCCAGCAATAATCGGGGCAACGGGAATTTCTAGACTATCTAAAGCAACAATAAATCCGAAACAAATCCAGAGGAATGTCACCACTCCTTTTAAAACAATACTATAGGTCGAAAAGCGCAATTCTCGGCGACTAGAAACAATATGGCTCAGGCGATAGTGGTCTTGAAACGATTGTAAGACAACATCGATGATTAAGGTACTGATCCGAATTGCAAACCCTACCGTTAGAAAAACGATCAATAAATCTAGGGGACGATGAGATAACCAAACGGAAAACCATCGAGTATAAGGAAAAAATTGCGTTACTTTCCAGAGGGCTAATATCCAAATTAAAACTTGAGCTAGTTTTAAAAAAAGCCGTTTATACTGATTTTGATACCGTTTTTTATCCCAGTTTTGCTTTTGTTCAGTTAGTTCATTCATTTGTAATGAATGATTGAAAGCTGAAGACTCAGTATTCCTGTTATCTTCAGCTAAACCCAACTTAGGTTCCTGCTGGATCAGAATTAAGTATTTTTTCCATAACTGTTTTTGTAGGAAATAAACGCCAATGCTCAATAAACCTGTTGCCAGAATAATTCCCAGTGACCATAAACCAGCTTCATATAAATAGGGACGTTGCCGTTCGTTATATCCTCTAATTAACGCATTTTTAATAATGACACTGAGTTGATTTGCCCAAACCTCAACAGGATAACCATTATATATTGCATCTTCTGGGGTAACTTCTAGAATCTTACGTTCTTGAAGTTGCTCTTGATCGGCAGCAAAAAGAGCCGTTTTTCCTTCGATAGTTTTAACAGTAATTGTAAGGGTATCGGGATCAAAACCTTTAGAATTTTCTCCTCCATAAAGTCGATTATCTAAGATAGCATATAGGTCATTTTCAATGAGTTTTGCCCGATCTTTAATTGAAAAATTTTTGGCTTTTTTATCGTTTTCTTGATCAGATAACAGGTTAATATTTGCCGCTATCCGAAACAGTTCATAACCGTCAAGAACCACAGGAGCAGAAATGGTATTTCCAACCCGAATGACAGAGGTTGCTGGATTGATATCACTGGGTAAAGCATCTTGTGCTAGGGTTTGTGGAATTCCCCAAGTTAGTAGAAAAGCAAACAGAGCAATTCCAAAAACAGAAATTAGTTGTCGAAAGCGACGATAGGGAGCTAGAAGCGTTTTGAACATAAAGGCAATTGATGGGTAATCCTTAAATCCAGGTTAGTTTGAATTTAATCACTGATTATAAATAAACATTCAGATATCTGACGATAATTTACCATATAAAATGAAGCTCTTGTAAAATTTTCTCAAGAACTTCATCAAAAAGTTTTGACGCTTTTACTCTGGTTTAATGAAAGAAATAAGATAGCGATCGCTTTCTGAAAATCAAGCTAAATCCAATCAGTGAAGTGTAACTTGGTGCTGTCAATTAAGTTTGGTTTTTTTGCCTCTGACTCCTGGTGATGAACCGAGAGACAACGAACCTATCTAGACAATCAATGATTCTTTCTGGTTTAATATTCAACTCTGGGTTAATCGTCTTACTTGCTAAACTAAGCTGTCCCTCCAAGCTTTTGTCAAACTCAAACCGGATACTTAGTATTAACAAATTGGTTGGCTTAAGCGCTTAGGTCAACGATTTCAAACTCAACTGTTCTCACTGACGGGCTAACTTAGGGTTAACGTGGAATGAGAAAGACTGAGTTTTAATCTGAGCTTGCATCCCAAACAGCTTAAATGGTTAAAGATGAGATTTTTGCTCGATTTAACTCAAGTTTTTTACCTGTTTTGGGTCAAACATCACTCTTAAGATAGAAGATATTAGCCTAGAACTTAGGTAACCTTTAAAGTTAAGGACTATGGTGTTAGAAGTTATCTGGTTGAAACGGAGAGTAGGCTGGAAATTCAAACTGTAATGCCTACAGCCGAAGGTCTAGGGTATGGTGTAATCAATCCTGTCTGGAAAGGATTGCAGGAACAACGTACCGGAGTACCGAGCCGAATATATCCTTCTTAAGGCTTATACCTGCTTTTCCACCTTGTATGTTATTGTGGCATATTATTTTAAAATTGGAAACCTTCTCAAGTTAAGGATTATGGGGGTTAAATGGGTGTAATCCTGGTGATAAGCTTAATTTGAGTGACCCTGCACAGATATTAATTTTTATAAAATTCTCTTGATTAATGATGAGGCTGTCTAATTTATTTGAGTATAATTTTAGTCTCACTCCAAGTTAAATTCATACTAACTTTAAGCTCCACTTGCTGTGTTCGCAACCCTTCCAGCGAAGATTAGCAATTCTTTTCCATCTTCAATGAAACCCGGTTTTAGCCTGTACCATTAGGATTCTAATAATTAAAAACCCCACCTGAACGAATCAGGCAGGGTTTTTAACTGAATCTATGCGATTGTAAAGACGTTTCGGTTAACCCTCAGTCTTAGTCTAAGTTAGGCATAGACAGTACAGGTTCATCTTTCCGGTCAATGCCTTTTTCAAAGCCAGCAACAGCAGCGCGAGCGCGACCAGCGTGCCACAAGTGACCAATCAAGAAGAAGAAGCCCATAATGAAGTGGAAACCAGCTAACCAAGCACGGGGGTTAACATAGTTGAACCCTTGAGCTTCGGTAATGATCCCACCCACCGAGTTGATAGAACCGTTAGGAGCGTGAGTCATGTACTCAGAAGCGCGACGAATCTGCCAAGGCTGAATATCGTTTTGCAGCTTGTTGAGGTCAAGACCGTTGGGGCCACGCAGCGGCTCTAACCAAGGGCCACGGAAGTCCCAGAAGCGCATGGTTTCACCACCAAAGATGATTTCACCGGTCGGAGAGCGCATCAGGTATTTACCCAGACCTGTAGGGCCTTGAGCAGAACCGATATTCGCACCGAGTTTTTGGTCACGCACCAAGAACACGAAGGACTGAGCTTGAGAGGATTCGGCGTTGGTGGGGCCGTAGAACTCACTGGGGTAAGCAGTGTTGTTAAACCAAACGTAGGTGGAAGCAATGAAGCCCATCAGGGAAAGAGCGCCTAAGCTGTAGGACAGGTACGCTTCACCAGACCAGATGAAAGCGCGACGTGCCCAGCCGAAAGGTTTGGTGAGAATATGCCAAATCCCGCCAGCAATACAGACTAAGCCCACCCAGATGTGACCGCCGATGATGTCTTCCATGTTGTCAACACCGATGATCCAACCTTCGCCACCGAAAGGAGCTTTGACTAAGTAGCCAAAGATCACCGCCGGGTTGAGGGTGGGGTTGGTGATCACACGGACATCACCACCACCGGGTGCCCAAGTGTCATAAACACCGCCAAAGAACATGGCTTTGAACACCAGGAGGAAAGCACCCAGACCTAACAGAATCAGGTGATACCCGATGATGTTGGTCATTTGGTTTTTGTCTTTCCAGTCGTAGCCGAAGAAAGAGGAATACTCTTCTAAGGTTTCTGGGCCACGAACGGCGTGATAAATGCCACCAAATCCGAGAACCGCAGAAGAAATTAAGTGCAGAACCCCAACCACAAAGTAGGGGAAGGTATTAATCACTTCACCACCAGGGCCAACACCCCAACCGAGGGTTGCCAGGTGAGGAATTAAGATTAAGCCTTGCTCGTACATGGGCTTTTCAGGAATGAAGTGAGCAACTTCAAATAATGTCATTGCTCCAGCCCAGAAGACGATCAGACCCGCATGAGCCACGTGAGCGCCCAGCAGCTTACCAGACAAGTTAATCAGACGCGCGTTACCAGACCACCAAGCAAATCCAGTTGAGTCTTGGTCGCGGCCGCTAACATAAGAAGTATTAGAGAGCGTTACCACGCGGTAATACCTCCTCAGGGAATACAAAGTTTTCGTGGGGTTGATCCGCAGGAGCCATCCAAGCCCGCAGACCTTCGTTTAACAGAATGTTTTTGGTATAGAAGGTTTCAAATTCTGGGTCTTCCGCAGCCCGTAATTCTTGGGATACGAAGTCATAAGCCCGCAGGTTCAGACCTAAACCAACGACACCGATGGCACTCATCCACAGTCCGGTCACAGGGACGAACAACATGAAGAAGTGTAACCAGCGTTTGTTGGAGAAAGCGATCCCGAAGATTTGAGACCAGAAACGGTTGGCCGTAACCATTGAATAGGTTTCTTCTGATTGAGTCGGTTCAAAAGCGCGGAAGGTGTTGGCTTTGTCACCGTCTTCAAACAAGGTGTTTTCCACGGTCGCCCCGTGAATAGCACAGAGTAACGCACCACCCAGGATACCTGCAACACCCATCATGTGGAAGGGGTTGAGCGTCCAGTTGTGGAAGCCTTGGAAGAAAAGAATGAAACGGAAGATGCCAGCCACGCCAAAGCTCGGAGCAAAGAACCAGCTAGACTGTCCCAAGGGGTACATCAGGAAC
>JBMDYE010000448.1:0-12786 GCA_048595135.1 Planktothrix sp.
TCCTAATTGTTGCTGCATTTTCTTCAGTTCTAACTGCATTTCTTTTCGCAGTTTTAAATCTAACGCGCCCAAGGGTTCATCAAATAATAACACTTTCGCTTGTTTAACCAATGCCCTTGCTAAAGCAACCCGTTGTTGTTGTCCCCCCGATAATTGTCGGGGATAACGATTGTGTAAATCGCTTAATTTAACTAATGCTAAAGCGTCAGTTACTCGGCTTTTAATGTGTTGACGGGGTACTGCATCCATTTCTAAGCCAAAAGCCACATTTTCAGCAATGGTTAGATGGGGAAATAAGGCATAATTTTGAAAAACCGTATTAACCGGACGATGAAACGGAGGTCGATTTTTCATCGGTTCCTGATGAATATAAATTTCCCCAGTTGTCGGTAGTTCAAATCCGGCAATCATCCGTAATGTTGTGGTTTTTCCACATCCTGATGGCCCTAACAAGGAAAAAAATTCACCATTTCTAATTTGCAAATTTAGTTGATGAACTGCCAGAAATTCCTTATTATTTGAACCTTTAAAAATTTTAGAAATATTCAATAATTCAATGGCATTAGTCATAAAATAAGAATTAAAAAATAGGGAATAGGGAATAGGGTTGGGGGGAAGAATCACGCTCTAACTGTTAATTGATGACTGTTAACTGGTGACTGGTGATGTGTCCGACTGTTAACTGATGACTGTTAACTGGTGACTGATAACTGTTATGATCCTACTTTTACTTCAGTCCAAGCTTCATCATAAAGTTTAGTCGCTTCACCCACATCTTGAAGATATTGGAGTTTTTCAAAAATAGCAGGGGGGGGATAAATCGCAGGATTATTTAGATTTTCCGCCTTAATTAATTTTTGATCAATCGCAACTTTATTCGGAGAACCATAATTAATAAAGTTGGAAATTTTGGCGCTATTTTCAGGTTCAAGAACAAAATTAATAAAGGTTTCAGCCAGTTCTTTATGGGGTGCGCCCTTGGGAATCACCATATTATCCATGCCGATAATACTGCCTTCTTGGGGGATAACATAACGCAAGTCGGGATTTTCTGCCATGACTTGAAAAATATCTCCGCTATATTCCATTGTTAAGTCAACTTCTCCTTGATTTAACAGTTGTTGACCTGTATCTGGGGCAAAGGCGGTAATATTATCTTTATGTTGAAGTAGGAAATCCCGTGCTTTTTTAATTTCTTCGGGGTTTTGGGTATTGGGACTATATCCTAAATACATGAGAATACCGCCCATTGTATGGCGCATATCATCTAATAAGCTGACTTTTCCTTTATATTTTGGGTCAATTAAGGCTGACCAACTCTTGATTTCTTCTCCGGTTTTTTTAACGTTATATCCAATGCCTAACGTCGCCCATTGATAAGGAATACTATATTTATTTCCTGAATCATAAGGGGGATTTAAAAATTTAGGTTCCACGTTTTTGATATTGGCAACTTTAGCAGAATCTATTTCCTCTAGCATTTGTTCATCCACCATAATTTTAACCATATAATCCGGTGGAAATGCCACATCATAGCCGGGATTTCCCGCTTTTAATTTAGCATAAAGGCTTTCGGCACTATCATAGGTATCGTAATTAACTTTAACATTATATTTTTTCTCAAAATCTTGTATTACGGCAGGATCAATATAAGTTGACCAGTTATATAAATTCAAAACATTGGCGGTAGAGGTGTTAGGAGTTTGAGGATTATTCGGGTTACTGGCGGTACATCCAAAGGGCAAAACTACACCCAAAATAAATAATAAGATCAACGTTAAAATTCGTTTCATATTTTTCTGTTTAGAGAGATAGGACATTTGGACTAAATCAGAAACCGGGTTTCTAACCCCGACTGGAAACCCGGTTTCTTTGGTTTTGTATTGTAAACAAAGTGACTGCTAAACACAAGAACTTTCATCCATTTTCCCTAATATTTCATCAACCTTTGCTTGTCTAATTTTAAAGCGGAGATGACCAAGAGAAGCGACGCCAACAACATTAAGGTGGAAATGGCATTAATGACGGGGGTGATGGATAATTTAATCATTCCATAGACAAATAACGGTAAGGTTGTGGCGCCGACTCCCGTTGTAAAAAAAGTAATCACAAAATCATCTAAGGATAAGGTAAACGCTAATAATGCACCGCTTAAAATAGCCGGAAAAATCAGCGGAAATGTAATTTTCCAAAAGGTTCGCCATTCATTCGCCCCCAAGTCTAAGGCGGCTTCTTCTAAACTCGGATCTAAGTCCGCTAAACGCGCTCTAACGGTGATAGTAACAAAAGAAATACTAAAGGTAACATGACCAATAATTACGGAAGGTAAGCCTAACGTTAACCGCAGTCCGGTCAGGTTTTCTAGGATTCTAAAAACTAACGTAAAAAATACTAATAAGGATACACCAATGGTAATTTCAGGAATAATAATGGGCAAAAATAATACTGCTTCTATTAGTTTATAACCTGGAAATCGAAACCGTTCTAAAGCTAAGGCAATTAAGGTTCCTAAAACGGTGGCGATTAAAGTAGCACTAACGGCAATCATTAAACTATTTTGTAAAGATTGCCAAACGCCCGTGTTAGAAATATCGGCAGATTGATCGGTAATTCCTGTGAATAAATTTTGATACCAATTTAAGGTAAATCCTGTCCAAACGGCGTTAGAACGGGACGCATTAAAGGAATAAATTACTAAAATTAAGATCGGTAAATAGAGAAAGGCAAACGCTAAAATCGCTTGCACTCCTAACCATTTTTTGCCCCAATTTCTAACCCATAAATCAATCGATTGCTGTTTCATCTTCTGACGTTCTAAAATAAATTAATATGGGAATTAAAATCAATACCATTAAAAGCATTGAAAGGGCAGAACCAAAGGGCCAATGGCGGGCTTGTAAAAATTGATTTTGAATCAAATTTCCGATCATGACAGTTTTTGCACCGCCTAAAATATCCGGGGTAATAAATGCACCTAAAGCGGGAATAAAAACCAGTAAAGAACCTGCAATAATGCCTTTACGGGTTAAAGGTAAAACAATTCGCCAAAAGGTTTTCAGATCATTGGCTCCTAAATCTTGGGCGGCTTCAACTAACGAAAAGTTAAACCGTTCTATTGTGGCATATAACGGTAAAACCATAAAGGGTAAATAGCCATAAATTAACCCAACAGTGACCGCTAAGGGAGTAAATAATAAGTCTAAGGGATCTTTGACAAGATGTAAATTGACCAGTAGGGTATTAATAATCCCTTCTGACCGTAAAATTATAATCCAAGCATAGGTTCTAACTAGGAAATTTGTCCAGAAGGGAATAATGACTAAAAATAACAGAATATTTCGCCACCGAGACGGACGAGTTGCCATAAAAAAGGCGAGGGGATAACCAATGATTAAACAAATAACGGTTGTTAAAGCGGCGAGTCCAAGCGATCGCCAAAAAATATTAAAATATAATCCATTCACTAACCGTTGATAATTGCTGAGGGTAAATTCCCAAGTCACCCCGCCATAGGTTCCCCGTTCTAAGAAACTATAGATCAAAACAATTAATAAAGGAATAATAAAGAAAATCAGCAACCACAATGTTGTCGGTAAAAGCAAGATTAATAAATTTCGTTGTTTTCGAGTTTCCAAAGTTAAAATGTCCTATTTTTATTCAGTAGGATGGGCTATGCCCATCAATTCTCGCTCTTAAGAATTTAGCAGTCCCTACAATTCTTAATTCTTAATTCTAAGTCCCTTAATTCTCAATTCCCCTTGATTTCATGTCCAAGATCAGCTATGATGCGACGCAAACATAGTATCCCACCCAATTTGCTGTAAGTCACCGTGCAAACGCTTCACCTACCTGAATCAAATCATCCCCTGGTTAAATCTTTATTTCATCACAAAGACCAGGAATTGTTAACCCTGTTTCAAAATTATCCAGAACAGGGGAAATTTTTTGTTGCGATTTACTCTCGCTATGGGTTAATTGTTCATACTTTAATTCGTCATTCCGTGCGATCGCCCGTTCAAGCGGATTATTTATTTTCGCAAACTTGGCGACATCTTTTTTATGAAATGCGATCGCTCAATTTACGAGAACAGGAAACCCTGGAGGGAGGAACAACCCTACAAAACTGGTTAATTAATATTACGGCAATTTGTATTAATCAAGCGGATTTACCCCCCGTTGAATCAATTCAATATTCCTTAACGGCTGCGCCTCCTCCTCTCTGGTGTTATGTGGGATTAGTATTAGATCGGATGGAACCGTTATTGCGGTTAATTTTAGTAATGGCGCAAACCTTCCACTGGAGCGAAACGCGCATTTCAGCTTATTTACAAGCGGAAGGAGAATCGATTTCTCCCAGTGAAGTTAAAGAGCTATTAAATCGCTCCTATCGCCTTTTAGAAGATAATTTACCCGCCGATATCCGCGAAATTTATTCCGGTCAAAAGATGAGTTTCCCTGGCTTAGATTCTGATGTTGATCAACAGGTTTTGCAATCTTAATTCAACCTAATTTTAAACATCATTTTCTAATGATTACAAGGATGTGAGGAGGAAGGAAAAACGATTAAATTCTCTCAAACCAATAAAACTGATCAGTTTAAAAACACGGAACCTGACTCGTTAATATTGAGAGATTTGGTATCTAAATTTAAGTCGTTTGTAGGCTCAAAACGAACTTCTAAAACCCCTTGTTTTGTTGCTTTGGGGAACACCAACAATAAACCATTGTCTTGACGTTGGTAGGTAACAGAAGACGGGGGGGTTACTTGTAATTCTACCGTTGATTGTTGTCCTAACACCCGTTCTCGTGTCCCGCCAACCACTTGATATTGAATAACGGCATTGGTATTGTTGACTAATCTGAGAGTCACCAGACCGTCTACAGAGGCGACTCTAGCGCTGGGGAGGGGAAAACGAGGAGGTAAATTGGTTTCGGCTTGATTTTGGGTGGGAGTGGTTTGGGGAGCTTGTTGGGTGGCGGGTTCCTGTTGGACAGGTTTACCTGGAGGAGGGCCACCTGCGAAGGTCAGGGGAGATAACCCAACGAAAACACCAGTTGTCAATAGTATCAAGCCAGAGGCTGTAAATTTCAGCATAATAATCCCTTAAACTCTTCAAAATGGTTAGGAATCGATGTGATCCAGTGTAAGCTAGATTTTAGATTTGCGGAGAAAATCTACCTTAAGTGTAAAACCTGATCAGGGAACAGTGGCTTGATATAATAGTCATATTCTCCTGACTGAATTGAGAATAATGGGTAAAACGTTACAACACAATTCCTTGAACAACTCACCTATGAAATTCATCAAAAAGTTTTCTGTATTTTTGTTAGCTTTGAGCGTTCTAGCTGTTTCTAGTTTTGCGATCGCACAACCGATGTTCGCCTCTAATTATACCCAACGGTTAATTGCTGAACTCATGCCCCATTCTGATGTGTTCCCCACTCAACTTTGGGTTAAAATTCCGCAACTCAATCCTTTAAAAAATCAACCCGTAAGTCTCAATCAAATTTCAGGAAATCTTGCCCAAACTTGGCTCAACTCTTCTAATTTTCATCAAGAAAATACATTAATTTCCGGTTGCAATTGCCCCCAATGTCAAGGATTAATGGTTTAATCAATTAATTTCCCTAGTTTCTCGTTCCCAGGTTCAACCTGGGAACTATTAAAAGCGATCGCCCTACCCCTATTAAAATTTTGTTTTTTAAACTATGAATGATAATGAATGGGTAAAGTTACGGTAACCGTTGTTCCCTGTTCCACTTGACTTTCTAACTGAATTTGACCGTGATGGTTTTCAACAATCGCTTGTGCGATCGCTAACCCCAACCCAGAACCGCCACGATTTCGATGGGTACGAGAGGGATCAACGCGATAAAACCGATCAAAAAGATGGGGTAATGCTTCAGCCGGAATTCCGATTCCTGTATCTTTTATTTTAACTTGTAAACTCTCCGATTTCAAGAGTTGATAAGGCTTTTCCCAAGATTCTGCGACTTGTCCTAATGTGTTGTTTCGTTTACTTTTAGGAAGGCGTTGTAATTCCACCTGAATTTTACCGCCAGAGGGAGTATATTGCACCGCATTACTCACTAAATTTGTAAATAATCTGACTAATTGATCCCAATCTCCATTCAGGGTAAAGGGTTCATCTTCCCCTTCATTGATTAGTTCTGAATTGGCTAATGGTTCAGTAAAATCGAGAAAAAGATAAATATTTTGTTGGGTAGCGATCGCCTTTTGTTCTTCGATGACTTCCATTAATAACGCATCCAAAGGAACCGGAACAAATTGGGGTTTCACGATGCCACTATCTTGTCTCGCTAAAAATAATAAATCATCCACTAACCGACCTAAACGGCGCGTAATTCGTTCAATCACTTGTAATTGTTGCTGTTCAGAAAGTGATAAATTCGGTTCAGCTAAAGCGACTTGTACATTGGTTTGAATTAAGGTGATCGGACTTCTTAACTCATGGGAGGCATCGGCGGTAAATTGTTTTAATCGTTGATAAGATTCCCGCACAGGTTCCATCGCTAAACCCGACAAAAACCAACCAATCATTGCCACCCCAATCACCATTAAAATCGTCCCTAAACTTAAATCAAAAATTAACTGACGAATCGGTTTTGTCACTTCAAACCAAGGATGACTCACCCGCAAATAGCCTAACACTTGTCGTCCGATTTCGACTCGATCCGTGACTTGTCTTAAAATCGTTTCTGAGGCGTTAGGGTCTTCAGAAATATGAACGGTTTCTCCACTTCTATTGGGATTAACGGGAATCTCTAATGGTTGAGAAAAAGTAGACCATAATAATTCCCCCGTCGGACTAAACCATTCTAAATCAATATGATCATCGTCAACGGTATTGGCATTATTCCTAAAACTCGCTTCAATATTAACTTGAAATTGACCCCCTAAAATCGCCGGAGACATCGCCGGAGGCGTGCTAACAGGTTCTATGACCAAAGAACGTTCTACCACTTCAACAACGTGATTTAAAGTGTCATCAATGCGTTCAATTAAGGTCGTTCTGACATAGACATAAAATCCACTAGCAAATAATAATAATAAAACGGCCGTTACTGCGGTATACCAAATCGCTAACCGTCGTCGAGTTGCTTGAAACATGGGTTTAAAATTACGATTATATCCTGGGAGGCGAGTCATCTTCCTAAAATTGGCGAAGGTATAGTCCAAGAAACCCAGTTTCTAAGCCTTACAGTAGAACAGGTAATACTTGTTTCCCAAAGACATCAATAAACTGTTCATGCTCTCGATTCACATTATGCAAGATTAGCTCATCAAAGCCTAATTCAATGTCTTTTTGTAACCATTCAATATGTTGTTGGGGGTCGGCAGAAATTCGCACATTTCCTTCTACCTCTTCCATCGTTACAAATTTCCCCATAGCATCAAATTGATCAGGGGTTTTTAAATCGGATAAAACTTGACTGGCAAAAATATTATTACGCCATTGATCAAACGCGCCTTCTTTAGCAATTTTTTCATCCGAATGATAGGATAACTGAACTTTTAAAATCATCGGTTTCCCTTCCCCGCCCCCCCGATAAAACGCATCAACCACTTCTTTTAATTGTTCAGGAGGGCGAGAGGTTGTGATCAGTCCATCCGCCCAACTTCCTAACCATTCAGCGGTTTTAGCAGTAATAGCAGCACCGATAATTAACGGGTTAACTTCTGGGCGAGTATAAAGTTTAGCTTCTTCTATAGACACGAAACCATGATGGGTAACGGTTTCTCCATTCCACAATGCTCTAATAATATCAACACATTCTTTTAAACGGGCATTGCGATCGCTTTTAGTCGGCCATTTATCGCCTGTAATATGTTCATTTAACGCTTGACCACTCCCCACCGTTAACCAAAAACGGTTTGGAAACATTTCGGCTAAAGTTGCCGCCGCTTGGGCAATAATTGCGGGATGATAGCGTTGTCCGGGGGCGCAAACAATTCGATACGATAAATTTGTCGCTTGTAATGCCGCCCCTAACCATGACCAAGCATAGCCACTTTGTCCTTGCTTCTCACTCCAAGGATAAAAATGATCAGAAGACAAGGATAAATTAAACCCCGCTTGTTCGGCTTGTTGAACATAATTCAGTAGTTGACTGGGTTTAAATTGTTCGTGGGACGAATGATAACCAATCTTAACCATAATATCTCCTTAAGTAATTAACTTTAAGTTAGGGTTGAAAATTGTTATTGCTGATTGACTCGAAACCACCGATAGCCATAAGCGGATAAAGGAATATTGCTGAAATTTTCGTGAGGAGGTTGGTAAATTTCATCTGAGAAAACTTCCATTAAATATTGATAATTTTGATCAGATTGAATTGTAACTTCACAAGGTTGATCACTTAAATTATGCAAGACTAAAATCGCTTCCTCTTGACTTTGGCAGCAGTGAGCAAAAACACTGGATTGATTCGTTTCTAATAACTGCCATTCTCCCTGTCCTAGCTGAAAACATTGTTTACGAATGCGAATTAAACGTTCCATCCAGTTAGCGAGGGAAGCGGGATCACGTTGTTGATGGCAAACATTAACCGACTTATAACTATATTCTCCTTCGTTAATGACAGGATGGGTGTTGAGTTTTTCTGGCGGTGCTTTAGAGAAACCACCATTGGGTTGATTTGACCATTGCATCGGTGTTCTAACGCTGTTACGTTCGGGTAGAGAAAGGTCATCTCCCATGCCAATTTCATCGCCATATCGTAATAATGGTGTACCCGGTAAACTAAACATTAAGCTATAGGTTAATTCAAGGCGTTGTCGATCATTATTGAGCATCGGTGGAAGTCTGCGTCGAATCCCACGCCCAAAAATTTGCATTTCTTTTTCCGGTGCAAAAACCTTAAAAATTTCTTGACGTTCGGCTTCATTTAGTTGATCTAAAGTTAATTCATCGTGATGACGAACAAAATTTAACCATTGTCCATTTTGGGGAATTTGAGGTAAGATGTCTAACCCTTTTTCCATCGTCTTTGCATCATGACGTGCTAAGGCGAGGAACATATATTGATTCAGTAAAAAGTTAAAAAGCATCTGCATTCGATCGCCGTTCCCAAAATACACGCACAGTTGATCAGGAGGAACATTCGCTTCTGCTAATAACACCCCGTCAATTTTATGGGAGATTAAAAAAGCGTGCATATCTTCTAAAAAGTGCTGTAAATCTTCGCTGGTTCCCCCATCAATTCCCACTCCTTTAATTAAAAAGGGAGCGGCATCTATTCTAAACCCAGAAACCCCTAACTGTAACCAAAATCCCATGATTTTACAGATTTCGTCTCGCACTTCTGGGTTCGCAATATTCAAATCCGGTTGTTCTTTATAAAAGTGATGGAGATAATACGCTTCTGCTTGTTCATCATAATCCCAAAGGCTATCTTCTACGGTAGGAAATGCGATCAGGTCTCGATTATCTTTTGGGGTTTCTTCTGACCAAACATAATAATTTCGATATTTTGAATTTTTATTGGTTCTTGCTTCTTGAAACCAAGGATGTTCAATAGAGGTATGATTAACCACTAAATCAATAATAACTCGAATTCCTTGGCTTTCTGCTTTATGAATAAATTCAACAAAATCCCCTAATGTTCCTAATCGGGGGTCAACATTATAATAATCTTTAACATCATAGCCATTATCTCGGTTGGGAGACGGATAAAAGGGCAATAACCATAAGCAGGTAATGCCTAACCCTGATAAGTAATCTAAACAGTTTGTTAATCCTTGAAAATCTCCCACACCATCCCCATCGGAATCCATAAAGGTTTCCACATCCAGGGAATAAATAATTGCGTTTTTATACCATAAAAAGTTTTTCATAGTTTAGGATTATTGATAAAGACTAGAAACCGGGTTTCTTACATAGATTGGGTAAATCCTATGCAAGTTTTGTTCAGAAACCCGGTTTCTCTGGGTTAACTTTCTGCTAAAGCTAGAAACCGGGTTTCTTAGCAAGATTTTGGAGATGAGATGCAAGTTTTGTTGAGAAATCCGGTTTCTCTGGGTTAACTGTTTGATAAAGCTAGAAACCGGGTTTTTTAGCAAGATTTTGGAGATGAAATGTAAGTTTTGTTGAGAAACCCGGTTTCTTTTGTCTTTAATGGCTTGCATAAGCCATCGTGCTTAATAAAGCGTTTTCAGCTTGTCTGGAATCGAGACGAGTATGCTGTACAACAATCGGAACATCTGATTCAAATAAACTGGCATAATCGGTATCACGGGGGATGGGTTCGGGATCGGTTAAATCGTTAAATCGTAAGTGTTTGGTACGTCTTGCGGGAACAATGACATTGTAGGGGCCAACGGGTTCGCGATCGCTAAAATAAATCGTAATTTTAACATGGGCATCTTGATCAGATGTATTCAAAATACAAGCGGTTTCATGGCTGGTAAATTGCGGTTCTGGGCCGTTACCATAGGCGGGAATATAACCTTCTGCGATCGCCCAACGAATATTCCCAATCGGTAAATTGTCTCCCACTTGTAAAACCATAATTTTTCCTCCTCAAGTCAATATTCTGTATTTTTTAATTTTATTTTTAATCCTTAACATCCCTAAATTTACCCCTAACTTAGTTAGAGATAAATTTATTAGGATGTTTAATAAACGCTATGCTTTCTGTTAGTGTATCGGTTTTCGAGAAGGATTTCTTCTCCCAGAAGGAGTAGATAAAATTAAGCTAGGTCACTTCCACTAATTCAGCCTGAACGCCATTAGAACTAACATGGAGTTCAGCAAATCGTTTAAAAAGCCACATGGTTTCATGGCTAGAAATTTTTTGAGAATGAACAATGCGCTCTAAATTGCGTTCAGCGAGTTTGCGTAAGTAAGGTAAATCTTCCAGCACCGTTAGACAAGTCGCAACGTGCATAAAAGCTTGTAATATGGGTTTCGGCCATGTTAAATTGCTGTAAATATCAATAAAGAGTTGATGTTCAGTTTCTCCTAAAGGAAAAACATTGAAAATTACGATAATTCGTTTATCGTTGTAAGCGGGAATATTCAATTCAACGGTAAAGGGAGTATGCAGAATTAAATCAACTTCAACGATGGGTTTTCTCCACATTCTCAACACATTCATCGGCGATTCTAATATGGTTTGAAATTTCATCAGTCCCCCACAGGTGGTTTGTTGCATTTCACTAACACCGAGAATTTTTAAATTGTTGAGGCTGAAGCTATGAATCTCTTCTAAATGCTTGAGGTTGAGTAGATGATAAATTTGGCAAAGGTAGGGAAAAGGAAAAATATAATCCTGACTAATCAGGTGATAAATTTTAAGTTCTTCCATCCGATTTTGAGTGGTGGTTAAATATAACTCATGTTCGTTATAGGTTGGAGAATTTTCGGGTTTGTAAAACCAAGATAAGTAATGGGTGAAACTCAGATGATTCAGGTTATCAATCGGTTTACAATAAAGCCAGCTAATCAAAATTAACGTGGTTGCTAAGAGTTGGGACACTTCCACCGAGGATAAAGATGAATCGGTTAAATCAAACCAAGTAATTCCTAATATTGCCAATCCTCCCGATAATACAATAAACAACCAAAGATTGTTCATAAACCTTAATCTATTCAAGCTAACGCTGTTGTTGGTTAATCCGCTACTATTCATTATGAAATAATCTCCTGTTTAGACATGAAGGGTTGAGATTGAGGATAATTTTGGGTAGGCTAAAGCTAGGCTAAGTTAGTAACTTGCCCTACAGATTAGGAGGAAAAAATAGACGCAAAATCCTACCGAAATAGATAGATTAGTAAGATCTATTCCACTGCAAACAATAGCTAATCAAATAAGAATGTTGTCTATCCGTTTAGCGTAAAATTGATAAATTAGATACGAAATACACTTAACATTGCCTTTGTCAACTCCTTTTCTTTGTTTTTTCTAAATTGTAACGATTCGCAACAATGTTGGTGTCTATCCGTAGAATTACTCTTGGCAATCCCAAGAATGAAATAAAAATAGATAGATTGATACAAAAACAGTCACCAGTTATCAGTCACCAGTTATCAGTCACCCGTCACTGATGACTGAAAACCCAGCTTCTCTCAGGGGGAGAAACTGGGTTAGGAAGGATTATTGATTTTAAATAGTCAAAGAGAAATCAACAAACTTTTATAGAACTTACGCAAAACCTGGTTTCTGAACAGAACATTAAGGGTTGAATCCTAAGTCCAGGTGAGAAACCGGGTTTTTCAAAGTAACCATTGAACTTAACGAACGTAAGGACGGTTAGCAGCGCCAGGGCCAACGGGAACGGTATTGTTATAGTGGGGAGTCCGAGCGCCCAGGGAAGAACCGACTAAGGTAGATACTAATCCCAACAAGGAACCAAAGGAAAATGCCCAACTGGCTTTTGCCCCATTCGCCGCAATATTTCGGGCTTCCTGGGCGGTCACATCTGGGGCGTTGGCGGGAACATTAACGCCGCCTTGCTGAACTTGATTAATCACTTCTCCTGCATTAGAGGCGGCAATTCCGAAGATGCCAGAAATACCATTAGAGAGTAACCAAGCACTAATTCCTAATGTGGTAGCCCATAACACCGCACCGTTGAGAAGGGCGGTACTCCGGTTCATTGGCCCACACAGACGAGCCATCACCCAACTGCCGATAAACAGAGAAATTAATAAACTAATAATTGACCAGATTCCGACCGCAGTAGCCGTACCCGGTGCATTGGTTCGAGGCGCGCCGGAGTTGGCAATGCCACTAAAACCAATGGCGGCGCCGATGGCACTT
>JBMDYE010000449.1:0-15564 GCA_048595135.1 Planktothrix sp.
TTGATGAACAGCGTTATCTTCAAGAAGCAGAAGCCCAAATCCAAGCGTTATTAGACCAGTCTGGAAATTGTCGAATTGGGCAATTGCGGCAAGAATTCCAAGATGCCATGACCTATCATTGTGGGGTGTTTAGAAGCGATGAAGTCATGCGAGACGGGTTAATGCAAATTAAAGAATTACAGAATCGTTATCAACAAATTTATTTAGATGATAAGGGGAAATGCTGGAATACAGAGTTAATTGAAGCGTTGGAATTAAGAAGTATTATGATTGTCGGAGATATGATTTTAACGTCTGCCTTAAATCGTCAGGAAAGCCGAGGCGCTCATAGTCGAGAAGATTATCCGCAACGCAATGACGAACAGTTCCTCAAACATACCTTAGCGTATTATTCTCCAGCCGGAATTGATTTAGCTTATCGTCCGGTTAAAATCACCCTGTTTGAACCGCAAGAACGGAAATATTAAGTGATTTTCCCTCGTTTCCCTCGTTCCAAGGTTCTCCCTTGGAATGAGAAAACCAAGGCTCTGCCTCAATGTTATGTGACAGTAGGTAAAGCCTATACAAACCATTGCTAGGTCGAACCTACCAATAAGAAATATTATAAATTATCTCTACCATTTATAGCTCCATACTAATATTCGATTTCGTCCCATTGCTTTTGCTCTGTATAACGCAGCATCGGCGGCAACATAAAGCTCTTGTAATTCCGAACCATCCTGAGAATATTCAACAACTCCGGCGCTGAAAGTCACTTGAAATATCTGATGATTAGCATCAATAAACTCCTGCTGACGCCAGATTTTTAAAAAGTCATTCAGTCGCTTTGCTCCCTGTTCTCGCGTTATTCCATATAAACCAACAACAAATTCCTCGCCCCCCCAACGACCGATGATATCTTCCGTGCGAAAGAATTGTTTTAATTGTCTTCCGAACAAGGAAAGAACCTTATCTCCCATTTCATGACCACTTCGATCATTAATCTGTTTGAAATAATCTAAATCCAAAATCATAAAACACAACGGTTGATGTTGACGTTTTGCCAGATGGATTAATCGCTCTAAATCTTGAGTGGATTTGCGGCGAGTCGCCGTCCCCGTCAGTTCATCAATCTCTGCAAATTTGCGTTGAATTCGGACTCGTTCGAGTCGATTTAAAATCCGGGCAATTAATTCTGGCCCAACAATCGGTTTCTGCACATAATCATCTGCACCGACTGCAAACACTTGATGCACGACTTTAGCATCCTTATGACTAGAGAGAAACAAAATCGGCAAATCACTCCAACGGGGATCACTGCGAACAACTTGGCAAAGTTCAAAGCCATTAAAACCGGGCATTTCTATATCTAAAATTAACAAATCTGGAACGGTGGTTGCCAGCGCTTGCCAAAAGTGTTGAGGGTCTGCCAACGTTTTAACTTGAAAGTTCCAAGGTGTAAGCAGAGTAGATAAAGCAGCAAGTACATTAATATCGTCATCGACAATTAAAATTGTCGCTTCCGGTTTCTGACTGCGGTTGAGTTCCTGAGTCACCGCTTTAACAATTTCCTCGGGGCGAATCGGTTTCTCTAAAAACACATTTCCGCCTAAACGGGCGACTTCAATCCGAGTGCTTAATTGATTTTGTGCGGTCATGACTAATACGGGAATTCTGGGGGTTTGTTGGGCGAGTTCTGCTAGTAAATTCAGTCCAGTCTCTGGGGTTTGGGGAAAGGCTAGGTCTAAAACAATCACATCCGGTGAATGGGAAATTATTAATTTTTTTGCGGTTTTCAGGTCTGTTGCCGCTTCTACCTGAAGCCCCCAAGTAATTGCTTCTGTTTTAACTTGTTCCGTTAGCACCACATCATCATCAACAATCAACAACTGCCTCGACCTCATCTTAAAATTAGGAGTTTCTACGGTTCGAGATGGAGGCTTATTTTTAACAATCTGCTGTAGCTGTCCCAGTAATTTTTTAAGTTGTTGTACTTCTTTTTTATCCCAAGAGTCTAAACGGAGTAACTGTTCAATTTCCCGTGCTACTTCTGAACCATTCGGTAAGCCAAAGGAACCCAAGGAACCAATCAAACGGTGCGCTTCTATCTGGGCTAAAGAATGCAATTCTGGATTAAAAGTTCCGGTGGAAAGTTGGGCAATGGCTTGTTCAAACATCCGCAACTTTGCTTCCCAAGTTTCGTTAAATTTATCCCAGATTTGTTGCAAAACAGCTTGCACTTTAGCTTGAGCTTGATGTTTTGCCCCTGCGGGATCGACAACAGCGTCAGAGAATAAAGTTTTGTTAGGTTTCACCTGTTTTTGAGGGGTGTTTGGAGAAGCCTCATCTTCTGGTGGTGTTTTTAAGCGATAACCCAGTCCGTACACTGTCTCAATTAAATTAACATTCATTCCAGCGGCTTTGAGTTTCTGCCGCAACCCTTTGATTTGGGTGGAAACCGCATCTTCTTGGGGAAATTCACCGCTTGGCCAGATGTGATCTAGGATGGCACTACGGCTAAAAATTCGGTTTCGGTTTCTCAAAAAAAGCTCTAATATATTGTACTCTTTTGGTGTTAAACGTAAATAATTTCCGTTATAAGTGACTTGACAAGCCTCTGGCTGAAGTTGAAGCTTTTCCCACGTTAATAGAGTCGATAAAGTTGAACTGCTTCGTCGCAGTAAAGCTTGAATTCGAGCCATTAATTCTGAAAGTTCGTAGGGTTTGACAACATAATCATCGGCTCCTGACTCTAAACCTTTTACTCGGTCTGTACTGCTTTCGTTTGCACTTAAGAGTAATATGGGAATTTGGGAGCCGTGCGATCGCAATTGCCGACAAATACTAATTCCATCTAAATTCGGCAAAATAATATCCAGCACGAGTAAATCGTAGTGAAAAGTTTGAGCCAGTTCTAACCCCGTTTGTCCGTCTACCGCTGTCTCAACCGTGTAGTGATGGGTTGTAAGCACTTGTGCTAGGACATTCGCTGTTGTCTCATCATCTTCTACTAGCAGAATTTTCATGGGAACTTGTTCCTTAGCTCGACAACAGCTTAACTGCATATCATAATACACTTCATTTGTTATTAAGATTTGATAATTCACTTGAAGCAAAAGCTGTTTTTTGAGTAGTAATCACTTTTGTTAAATCACTATAATAACTCAAGTTTAGGGTAGTTTCTACGGGATCTACATTCTGAGCAGGATAGGGTATTTCTTGATAACAATGACTACAAAACCAGTAAACACGTCTTGAGCGAACCTGGCGAAGCAACGTATGAGAACAATAGGGGCAAGTAGAAGCTACCATTTGATTGAATTCCTTTAAGCCACGTATTTCTGGTTTACAAAGTCTGGTTTTTAATTTGATAAAAGGAATCGTGCAAGCTAAACTAGACGCTTGACTCAGATCACAGTTAATCCTTTTATAACTATGAAAAATTTGACAATTTTCTAAAACAATCAAAAACTCTATATCTGATGGGTTTTGATGGGGATATAACAGGAATAATTTTGGCTGTCAATGTTCTTCTTTTTTTTGTAATACTGTGAATTTATCATGACCAAACTACAGTAACATGAAGAAAAACTAAGTAAAAACAATTTTTTTAAGCAAGTTGGCTTTTTCTTTGACACACAAGAGATTGCACTGAATCTGCTCAGAGCAAATGAGAATACCCATCACTTCTCTGTAAACTTTTAAATTGGCTTCTGGATAAGCTTCAAACATTAAACGTTGTTGCGGAAAAACAACTTTTTCAAAGTTCCAGTTAGGGATATTTGTAATTCGGATCATCTGCATTTGTTTAGTCAAATTTTTATAGTAACAAAGAATCCGATTGTTCAGTTCAGGCGGGGAAGAGATAAACATTTTTGATCAATCTCCAAGGTTTACACAAATCAAAATTAATCCGATCAAATTCTGAAAAGAATGCTATAGCAGTCCAAGCATAAATTAGGACATTTAGGAAGGCTGTGAGCCTGAATGATTAAATATTCTCTTCCCTCATACTACATAACTGCTATACAAAAGGAAACTGTAATTGACTGGGAATAGGGAATAAAGAAAGTGGTCATAAATTAAGTCAATAGACCGAACGCTAAAATCTTTATACCAGGAGACTTTTCGGATTTAGACGTTTAAGATTAACTATGACCACCTACCTCTATGGTTTCTTCTCCCATGAACACAGAATTAGGATGTAACACTTCAAAGATTAGAAGATAAATTTGAGGAAATTTTGAGGAAAAAAAATTTTTTTATGTTGGTAGAAAAATATAAAACCACACAACCCTAGAGACAGCATGAATTAGAAGCTTTGAGTTGTAGAGCATCAGCCCGGTCAAACTCTGGGGAAATTGTAACAAAAAGTCAACTGTTTTAAACTTTCTTCATAAATCGGAGCCGGAAAAGAGCAGCAGGGGGAACCAGGGAAGACAAGGGGACAAAAATTAAGCACGAATAACGAGTGATTGGTGACTGTAAAAGCCTAGTTTTGATTTTCTAGATTCCAACCGAGGGCGTTGGCAATTTGGGGGACTAATGTGAGAGAATTAAAAGGTTTAGTGATGGCACCCTTAACTCCTAACGCTTGAAGCCGATGGGGTTCAGCCAAGCTGTGCCGAGCGGTCAAAAACACAACAGGGATTGATACAGTAACGGGATTCCCTTTTAACTGTTGCAATAAAATCAAACCATCCATTCCTGGCATCATCACATCCAGTAGAATAGCATCAGGCTTTTCGGAGATAGCTTTAACTAAACCTTCCTGACCCGAACTAGCCAATAACACATTCCAACCTCCAAGGGATTCCAGACAAGCTTTCACCACTTGTCGAACATGGAGTTCGTCATCAATAAATAAGATTCGTTTACTCGTTAATGTAGTCATAACTTTACAATACTCCCTTAGCATGGCGGGAGAGGCATATAGCAAGTATACAATAAATGTATCTTTATATACCTTTGCCCAAAGAGTGATTTTGAAAGCATGATGCTTCTAATCAGTCATCAGTCATCAGTAATCAGTAATTACTAGGTTGATTTTATACTACCCCCATACTGAATAGCTTAAAACAAAACCTAGAGGAAATTTTGAGGGAAGCGGCATCTGAACGCTGGCTTGGGTACTACGCTGTCCAGCATCTAAATCAACCCTTACGAAATCGCAGACTTTTTGTAGTGCCAGCGAGGACGCTGGCTAAAATATCAAGTTAAAATGCAAAACAACTTACCATCCGAGTGTAGTAGCCACTTGCTCTGCTAAGGTCATCGGGTCAAAAGGTTTAGCAATGACTCCAGCAACGCCGAGTTGGGCAAATTGCTTGAAGTCGGTGGACTGCACTTTAGCCGTTAATAAAATCACTGGAATTGTTTGAGTGACGGAATCTTTTTGCAACTCCTCAAACAGTGTGAGTCCGTCAACGTCAGGCATCATCACATCAAGTAAGATGGCATCAATCTGTTGAGTTTGGGCGATGGCAAGTCCTTCTTTCGCGGATAAAGCCGTTAGGGTCTCCCAACCCCCTAAGTTTTCCAGACAAACCTGAATCACGGTACAGAGGTTTATTTCGTCATCAATCACCAGAACGCGCTTCTCTGGCATCACAATTAACTGTAGTTAGAGAGTGTACAACTTAAAATAGCATTTTTGGCAAGGTTAATCGAGAAGTTTTGGCAGTGTGAACGAGAAGCAACTCCCCTCCCCAACCCGACTTTCAACCCAAATTTTCCCCCCGTGTTGTTGGACGATGCTTTTACAGATTGCTAAACCTAGACCTGTTCCTCCTTTCTGGCGGGAGTCTGAGGTATCTACCTGTTGAAACCGTCCAAAGATTGTGTCTAGCTGATCAGCCGGAATTCCCCGCCCTTGGTCTTTAATTTGAAATAAAACTCGGTCGGCTTGGTCTTGCAGACTAAGGGTAACGGTACTGTCTGGGGGTGAAAATTTAATGGCATTGCTGACGAGATTAACGATGGTTTGAATAATGCGATCGCTATCTACAAAAACTTGAATCGAACTCGATTCAACACAAAGAGTAATATTGCTTTGTCCAGCTAAGGATTGCACCGTTTTAACCGACTGTTCCAATAGGGTTTCTGCATCACACCACTGCTTATTCAGATTAACTTTATTGGCTTCTAATCGTTCTAAATCCAGAATATCATTCACTAAACGGACTAAGCGTTCAGTATCATGAGAAGCGATGTCTAACATTTGTTTAGCCACTTCGGGTTTGTTTTTAAAGACTCCAGCGGCGAGTAACCCCAAAGAACCGCGAATCGAAGTCAGGGGGGTTCGCAGTTCGTGGCTGACAATGGAGATAAACTCGCTTTTCATTTGTTCAATGGCGCGACTTTCGGTAATGTCTTCTATTGTGCCTACATAACCGAGCAATTCATGGGTGATCGAGATAATTGGGGCTGACTGGACTCGAGCAAAACGAACGGTTTGATCACGATGCAGATAGCGAATTTCACCGGAATAGTCTTGCTTTTGGGACACTGCTTTTGACCACTCGGCGATCACCTGATCTCGATCTTCTGGATGGAGGAACTGCATCCAACCGTCTCCGAGGGCTTCATCAAAGGTGCAACCACAAATTGCCTGAGCGTGAGGATTGGTATATATATTTTGTCCCTGAATATCCGTCATAAAAATCCCCATCGGGGAACAATCACTCAGAGACCGGAATTTAGCTTCACTTTGTCTAAGTTCTTCTTCTGCTTGTTTCTGTGCGGTGATATCGTTATTAATTTGTAGCACTTTAATCGGTTTACCCATCTCGTCTTTCTGCATGACCCAACGACTGGCGACCGTAATGGTTGAACCCTCTTTTCGAGTATGAATCAGTTCCCCTTCCCAGTATCCTCGTTCTCGCAGTTCTAAGTGAATATCTGCTAACGGTTTAGGAAACTGAGTTTGTAAGAAAGGATGGATATCCTGACCTAATGCTTCTGTTTTTGTCCAACCATACATTAACTCCGCACCCCGGTTCCAGAAGGTAATCACCCCATTCAGGTCACAGGTCAGGATGGTATCGTGAGCCAGATCAAGCAGTTGGGCTTGTTCTAAGAGAATAAGTTGGGTGTGTTGTTGCTCGATCAGCGCGAACAGCAGATGATCGTTGACCTCCGTTAGTTCTGCTGTTCGCTCTGCTACCCGTTGCTCAAGTTCACTATTCATTTGTTGTAATGTGATTTCAGCTTGTTTGCGCTTAGAAATGTCCTCAAAGGTGCTGACGGAGGCAATAATTTGTCCATCTTGATTAATAATCGGAGCCGCACTGACGGCGAACACCGTAGTTGTGCCATCACCTCGACGGTAAAGCATTTCCTCCGCTTTGATCACTTCCCCATTCAGCAGCGCCCGAGTGAGTGGGTACTCTTCAGGATGGTACGGTTCTCCATCAAAGTGAAGCGCGCCGTATTGTCTGTAATCTTGATAAGTCTGTAAACTCAACAGAGAATGTCTCAACAGTCGTTCGGCTTCAGCATTATGAAACAGCAGTTTGCCTGAAGGCACTTCAGCAATGGAGACACCAACCGGCATTTGTTGCAAAATTTGCTCTAATCGACTCCGCTCGATTGCTAACTGTTGTAATAGCTCCTCCACCTGGATACGAGCAGCTTGTTCTTGTTTTAGAAAATGAAGGAGTTCGGCTTCGGCTTGTTTGCGCTTGGTCGTATCAATAGAAAACAGGATAATACCGCCAATTTCACCTTCCGGCGTATACCAGGGGCGAATTTCCCAGGATATCCATTGCTGGCTGCCATCGGAGCGGGTAAACAAATCGTCATCACATTTCTCAATGGCTCCAGCCAAACATCGTTGATGAATTTGTCGCCAGTGTTCGGGAATTTCAGGAAAGATTTCATAATGCGATCGCCCGATTAAGGATTCCGTCGAACCCAGGTTAAATTGATTAGCCCAAGACTGACTGGCGACGATGTAGCGCATTTCTCGGTCAAACATGGCAATGCCGACCGGGGCGTATTCCGCAAATAAGCGCAGGATCGCTTCCCGATCTTGCAGGGCAATTTCGGTCTGCTTGCGCTCGTCAATGGCGATGATCGTTCCAGCCATGCGGACAGGTTGCCCAGATCCGTTATAAAAGGCTTGTCCCCGTCCCTCAACCCAATGAATGCTACCATCAGCCCAAACCACCCGGAACTCATGTTGATAGGGAATTCGTTCTCTGAGCGATCGCGCGATCGCTTGATTTAATTTTTCCCGATCCTCTGGATGAAGACAAGCTTCAAAGGTTTCATATTTGCCATCAAATGTACCGGGAGAAAAGCCAAATAAATCGTCATGTTCAGGCGACCAATTTATTTCTCCGGTGATTAGGTTCCAGTCCCACATTCCCATCTGTGCCGCCGACAAAGCCATCCGCAGTTGTTGAGCATTTTCCTGGGCTAATTGTTGGCTGAGTTGTTCTATCTTTTGTTTACTTTCTCGAAAATTGCTAGTCATTAAGTTAATTAAACAGGAAACTAGGAAAAAAATACCGATTTGAAATCCATCTTCTAGTCGCTCAATTCTAAATTGAAATCGGGGAGGAATAAACCAGTAATCAATTGCAACTGTCGAAAGGACAACGGCAACGCTACCGGGTCGCCAACCGCCAGACCAAGCACTGATAATAATCGCGATATAGAAAAACGCACCAATTGTTCGGTATAGGAAGGGTTCGGTGCTGAAGGTTAAGAGGAGGGCGATCGCCGCCAAACCAATCGCCACTATATCAGCTAAAAATTGCTCTGGAAATTTCATGATCAGTGTTTTGCTCTGACAAAGTGACAAGGACGCTATAGCAAGAGAAAATGGGAACAATCGAGGGTTTCTCTCGTTCCCGGGTTCTACCCAGGGAATGGGAAACTGAGGCTCTGCCTCAATCTCACCGCAGGCGACGCCTGTAGCGAAGGCATAACTAGGTAAAACCTAGCAACGAGGAATCATTAAAATATTGCAGTTGAGCATCTGGGTTTTGAATGGCTAAGGTCGCAATAAATTGATCACCTTCTAAAGGAAGGAAATATAATCTCCACTCTTTAGCGGGTTCGGGCTGATTGGAAATTTTTAAGAGTTGAATCGGGGAACTAAAGGGCAGATTAATTTCAACGTCTTGTAAGCCAACTAATCCTTCTCCAGTGGCTTTTAAATACGCTTCTTTGCACGTCCAAAGTTTAAAGAAGGCGCTGTTTTGGTGTTGGGGAGCAAGAGACTTTAACCAATGATATTCTGATTCACAGAAAAAGCGTTTTGCTAAGGATAACGCTTCAACAGACCGAATCAGTTCTAAGTCAATTCCTAAAGTTTGATTCAGGGCGATCGCATAAATTGCTTTCCCCTGAGAATGGGATAAATTAAAATGAATTGGTAAGTTAACCTGAGCTAAAAAAGGTTTTCCTTTTGGGCTATAATTAAATTGAATTATTTCAGGAGCAATCTTTAAATAACGGCTTAAAATCGTTCTTAAAATCCCTCTGGCTGCGATAAAGGAATGACGATCTGTTTCAAATTTAAACCGTTGCGCCCGTTGGTGTTCATCGGGAGAAAGCAGTCGTTCTAACCGTTGAAGACTTAAGCAAGATAAATTTAGATCAACTTGCCAAATATGAACAGAATTTGATTCTAACGTTAAATTAGAGGTCATCTTAAATTTTTAATTTATGAACATGAACCGTTTGATAAAGTTGGTGTAAGGTTGTTCCCTGAACCGGAAATTCAGCAACGCCGACATCACAACCCACTTGAAATCGTTCTTGATCAAGGGTTGTAAACACCTGCTGTCTGAGGGAAATTAAAACATCGGATAGGCGATCGCTTGCTTCTGGTTTTTTTAACCCTGGCATTCCCACCACAAATTCTCCATTTCCCCAATATCCAACCCGTTCAACTCCGACAAATTTAGTTTGAAATAAACGTCCCCACCGTTGTAAGATTTGATTGCCCACTGAATGTCCGTATTTCACATTAATTTCCGGTAACTCTCTTAAGCTTAATATACCCAAACAAAAAGGTTGATTGATTGTCTCACATTGTTGCATTTGTTGTTCTAATTCTTGCTGGGATTGGGGTTGATTGGCTAATCCAGTTAACGGATCTTTTGTTGAGAATGTTTGTAATAATCGGGTTCGTTCTAAACGATTGGTAATTCGAGTTAATAATTCCGGTGCTAAAACCGGTTTAGCGACATAATCATCTGCTCCCGCGGCAAAGACTTGTTGAATTGTATCGAGGTCTTGGTGGGCTGTGAGAAAGACGATCGGCAACCCTTGCCATTGGGTTTCCGTTCTCAAGGCTTGGCATAATTCGATCCCAGTAATCGGAGCCATTTGAACGTCTAAAATTAATAAATCTGGTGCAGTTCTTGTTAAACTGTCCCAAAATAAATTCGGGTCATTCAGTCCGGTCATTTTAATTCCCCAAGGTTCTAATACTGGACGCAAGGTTGATAAAAAAATGGGATCATCATCAACCACTAAAATTTTCACCGTTTCCGAAAACGGCAGTAATCCTCCTGTTTTTTCGCCCGGTTTAACGATAGCGGGGATCTGGGTTTCTGCAACAGATGGAGCGGTTGAAGATTCTTTAAAGGCGGTTGTATATAACTGTTCAAGTTGGTCAATTTGCGATCGCAACTCGGTTACTTGATCAGGATTTAAATGTTGTTCTCCTTCTAAAATATCTTCGATTTTTCGAGCAATTTTTGTTCCTTCATCTAAGTCAAACATTCCCAAGACTCCCGCTAACTTATGGGCAGCTTGTTCAGCCGACTGACGCAAGGATAACGGTAATTTTCCTGTTTCTAAGGCTTGAACGGCTTGTTGCAAAAGACTTAATCGTTCTGTCATTAAATCTTGATATTGGTTCAACAGTTTGGCTCTGGCTTGATTAAATTCTTGTTCCATTGCGCTTGACACCTTTTGTTGATGAGAACGATTTGTAGTCGCAATAGCCGGCTCAGATTCAGAATTGATTTGTTTTGGATTCAAACGATAGCCCAAACCATAAACATTTTCAATCCAATCAATGGCTCCTGCGGTTTTTAGTTTTTGTCGTAATCCTTTAATATGAGCTTTCACACTATCTTCTTGAGGCGGATCATCAAATGTCCAAAGATATTCAATCATTTCTGTGCGGCTAAAAACCCGTGCGGGATTTCGCATCAATAATTCTAATAAACTATATTCTTTTGGGGTGAGGGGAAGCAGTTTTTCTCGATAATGCACTTGACAACTCACCGGATCAAGCTGTAACGGCTCAATCGATAAAACCGAAGCGGGAGACACTTCCCCCCGTCGTAATAAAGCGCGGACTCGGGCTTGAAATTCTGCCAAATCAATCGGTTTCGTTAAATAATCATCAGCACCCGCATCTAAACCGCGAATCCGATCCTGGGTTGCGTCCTTAGCCGTCATCAATAATATGGGTGTCGAACAGCCTTGAGCGCGTAACTTTTGACACAAGCTAATGCCATCTAATTTCGGTAATCCTACATCGATGACAAGCAAGTTATAATTGCTACTTTGAGCGTATTCCCAACCCATTTGACCGTCTGATGCTTGTTCGACAATATAACGCTGGTTGGTAAGAGATTGTACCAACATTTCACTAAAAATTGGATCATCTTCGATTAATAAAATTTTCATACTAAGTCCGCTTGTCCCTAGATGGGATGCACCTTCTCGACTTCTTCTCGATTCTTGTTTAACTTTAAATTCATGGATCAATTCCTAATGGATGTAAAAGGTTTTTCTCGGTTTATTTCCTAGTGTGACCTACCATTAGGTGCTGCGCTGTCCTACCTCAAGGGTTGAGAAGAAGGACGGAATTTATTTCCTGATCTTCTTCTCGATTTTATTTCTAATCTTATCATGGTCTGACTCCAAGCCCTGCAAGATTACCTCTAGGCTATTCTTAAGTGCCTGATCATCCAGAGTTCAATTGACTGGAATTAAGGTTTTTTGAACCGATATTCAGGAGAAATTAGCAATGTTTAATATTCCGTTCGATTCCCAATTAATTAGTAGTCGGCTAGTCACGGCGGCATTAGTTCTTCCCCTCGTTATGTTCCATGCCCAACGAGCGATCGCCAATAAATCAAATTTAATCATTGCTAATGATAGTAGTAAAATGATTACCGAACTATATTTATCGAACGCTCAAAAATTTTTTGCAGAAGATGATATCTTAGAACCTGATGTTCTCCCCAAAGGAAGTAGTCTTCAAATTCAGCTTGATCAAGCATCTGCCCAGCAATGTTTTTATAATATCCGGGCTGTTTTTGCCGATGGAGAAGTCTTAGAAGACTATCCGATTAATATTTGCCAAAATAAAACCTATACCTTTTTGGATTAGGAAAGATTGGCTCCTTTAAGTTCATTTCATCATAATCAGGGTAATTTCAATGATTTATCACATTTCTATTCCAGCTAACGATCCTCGCCATGTGGCTGAAGTTTTAGCTAAAATTTGTCAAGGAAAAATGTTGCCTTTTCCTCCCCATCCAGGCAGTTATTTAGTGGTCATGTTAGATCACTTTGGCACGGCAATTGAAGTTTACCCCTCTGGAACCGAACTGATTCCGGGAAAAGCGCAACAAGAAGTTGTATTTACTCATAATGCTTGGTCTTCTCGTTACAGTGCCACTCATATTGCGTTATCAATCCCTAGTAGTCAAACTGAAATTGAAAAAATTGCGGCTGAGGAAGGCTGGCGGGCTGTTACTTGTAACCGCGATAATTGTTTCAATGTCATTGAATTTTGGGTAGAAAATCGCTTTTTAATTGAGCTTTTAACCTCTGAATTTGCCACCCAATATTTATCCTTTATGCAGCCCGATAATCTGGAACAATTTTTAGATGCGATGACGGTAGCAACCCCGTAACCGTAGGATGGGCTCTGCCCATCACCCCTCTAGCAAGGAACCGTAGGACGATGCTCTGCCCATCACGACCCAATGAATACTGATCAATGAATTGAAAGATTAGTCATTAATTGTTCTCGCAGCTTCCAAGCATGAACAATACTTAATACATCATGTTGCCAAACCGGAAGAATTAACGTCATTAAAATTTCTTCAATCGTATGTACTAACCCGACAATAATGGTTAACCACAAAGCAACGCCAGCATGATTAAACTCAAATAAAGCCACCGTAGCAATAAATAACGTAATTCCCCACAATTTCGCTAAATAAGTATGATAACTCGCGGGTTTTCCATATTTTACTAAATTGACAATCCACCATACCCCCTGAGCAAAAACAACCGTTAATAACGGGATAGAAAATGCTTTAATAATATCAGGATAAACAATCCAAGCACTGGCAAATACACAAAGATAAAAACAAACATCTGTCCAACTATCCGCTTGGCGTAACGCTGCATTACTAACCCCTAAATGACGGGCAATCACCCCATCAAAAATATCCGACAAAAACGCTAAAATAAAAATTGTGATAAACCAATGAGTCGTGTTACTATCCCAAGCATCAAATAGTAATAACGGCCCACTGATTAAGCGGAAAGCTACCAAAAATTTCGGTAAATTTTGCACAATCATCATTCAACCTCTCGGCGTTATTGTGGTGTGTGTCCCAGGAGACGGACAAACTCAACACTCGGTTTCTTCAATCATGACCTCGCCGCAGGAGTATGGGGTGAGTGACAAGACATATCACTCAATGATTCGGATCACAGATTGCTCAGTGTCACCCGTTTTACAGTGAGAACAATTAGCGATGTCCACTGTTTGAAAAACTTGGCTTTTTACTCTACTTTCCCTCATTCAATTGAAAACCCCGATCAAACTTAGTTATTAGGCAATTTCCCCCTGTTGGTTTTCCTAGCTCTCCAATGCTATTAATTAAATTGGATTGAGGCGAAAGGTTATGGATGGCTTAGAATTAATCCAACGCAAAGCAATGGGGGAATGGAATTTCACTAATGCTGATTTAAGGGGAGCAGATTTACAGAGTTTAGATTTGAGTAAGTTAGTCTTCATTGGGGCGGACTTAACGGGCGCCAACCTAAATCGAGCAATTTTATGTCGTTCTTCTTTACGAGGCGCCAATTTAACCGGATCTAATCTTTGTTATGCCACCTTAGAACAAACGAGTTTATATGGGGCGCAACTGATTGGAACCAATGCTAGTCATGCTAACTTAAGTGGGGCAAATTTAACCCAGGCAAATTTAAGCCATTGTAATTTTTATCATGCCAATTTCAGTGATGCCGCCTTATATATGGCTAATTTTGAACATTCTTGGTTAGTGGGTGCAGATTTACGAGATGCGGATTTAGGAAAAGCCAATTTTAAAGATGCTAATTTAACTGATGCCAATTTTACCGATTCAATTGGATTCAATCAAGAAAATGCAATTTTATCTAATACAATTATGCCCGATGGAACCCTCTATTTGCCAGTTAATCACAGTTCCTTTTAATTCTTAATTCTTAATTCTGATCCTTCGTTTCACTCAGGACGCTACGCGATTCTTAATTCTTAATTCTTAATTCTTAATTCTTAATTCTTTTCTCCTCGACTGCGTAGAAATTCACCAGAAAAAGCTAGGCATCCAGAGGCTAAAATTAAGATAACGCTTAAGGCATTAATATCTGGTTTAACCCCTGTTCTAATGCGGCTAAAAATTTCCATTGGTAAGGTTGTTGCACCACTCCCAGCGGTGAAACTGGCAATTAAAAAATCATCTAAACTTAATACAAATGCTAATAAACAACCGGATAAAATTCCAGGCATTAATTGAGGTAATAAAACTTGAATAAACGCTTCAATGGGGGTGGCTCCTAAATCTAATGCCGCTTCTTCTAAATGGGGATTCAAATCAGCAAGCCTTGTGGAAACCACTAAGGCAACATAAGCTAAACAAAAGACCACATGGGCGGCAACAATTGTCCATAAACTGAGGGGAATCGCAACTGCCGCTAAAAAGACTAATGTGGCAACGGCGATCGCAATATCAGGAATAATTAATGGTAAATAGGCGACCCCTTGATATAATCCTTTCCCCGGAAATCGATATTTCGCTAATCCAACCGCCATTAAGGTTCCAATCACCGCCGCAATTGCCACCGCCGTTAAACCCACAATTAAACTATTTTTTAAAGCGGTTAAAATCCGGCTATCTTGAAACAGTTTGATATACCAATCTAAGGTAAATCCTTCCCAACCCGCACTATAACGAGATTGGTTAAAACTATAAAACGTTAACACTAAAATGGGGAGATACATATAAAAAAACATCAACCCCACAAAAACTATTTGCCACGAGATTCTAAACTTCGGTTTAGAATTTAACATATCTTCAAGTTCCTCCGGTTGTTGTGTAATTTTTTCCATATCTCAAATACATAGAAGTCAGGAGTCAGAATAAAGGAGGGGGAAGCAGGGGGAGCAGAGGGAGCAGAGGGAGCAGGGGAAGAAATTTCTATTGCCCATTGCCCATTGCCCATTGCCTATTGCCTATTGCCCATTCTTAATTCTTAATTCTTAATTCTTAATTCTTAATTCTTAATTCTTAATTCTTAATTCTTAATTCTTAATTCTTAATT
>JBMDYE010000450.1:0-4013 GCA_048595135.1 Planktothrix sp.
ACCCTAGATGTTATTTACACCAATGTTCAATATCAGGAACTATTTGAAGGGGGTGCATTAGCAGAACAAGTTGATCAGTTCCTTGGTGGCTATCAATTCCAACGGGTAGCAGAAGCCAGTCCCTACCATCCCGCTTGGGGAGAAGCCTTCTATCTCCGTCAAACTGTTAGGACTGAGGACGTAGTTCATCCTGTTCAACCTCTATCCCAAACCTCCCAACTGCTTGAAGAAACCCTACAAGAGTTAGAAACTTTACAATCTCAGTACCAAGAGGTCTTGGTAACATTGGAACAAACCCAAACCGAACTCCAACAATCTCACTCTCAACAGCAACAACTCCAAACTCAACTCGAACAGACCCAAACCGACCTCCAACAATCTCAATCTCAACATCAACAACTCCAAACCCAACTCGAACAAACTCAAACCGACCTCCAACAATCTCAATCTCAACTCCAAGACACTCAAAAAGAACGAGATCAGTCTCGTTCTGAACTGCATGAAACCCGTGAAGAATTAGAATTAACTCAATTTCAACTTGATGAAGTGCAAGTGGAGTTGGAACAATATGTAGCTCAGTTCCATCAGCAAAAAGAAGAAATCACAAAACTGCAAACCGAACTGGAACAAACAAAAATGCTTTTAACTCAAGTTCAACAACAACCAGAACCAACTGTTGCTAAAAAATCAAAATCTGATAATGCAGCGATGGTCAAACTGTTAGCAAAAGTTCTCGCAGAAACCCTTGAAGATTAATGAGGATTAATTGTGACTGCTACTGTGTTTAGGGTTGATCAGAATATTCAACCCACCTTAAATTTAACTATTTTTGCCGTTCCTAAACCGTTTAGAGGTCAGATTGGCATGATTCAACGCAATGCCATTCACAGTTGGACAAAGTTGCAACCGCAACCAGAAATTATTTTATTAGGAAAGGATGAGGGAACTCAAGAAACGGCTAAAGAGTTCGGTTTACGTCATATTCCCGATATCAAAGTTAATGCTCAAGGAACACCGCTATTAAATAGTATTTTTTCCGAAGCTTCCCAACAAGCAACTTACCCGATTTTGACTTATGTTAATTCGGATATTATTTTCACGAGCGATTTCCTGCCAACGGTTCAACAAGTTCTCACCCAATACTCGCAATTTTTAATTCTCGGAAGACGCTGGAACCTCGATGTTACTGAACCTGTAAACTTTCATGATCCCAATTGGGAACAAAAGTTACGCGATCGCATTCATCAAGCCGGAACCTTCAGTGGCGTTGGAGCCTTAGATTATTTTGTCTTCCCCAAACCTTTATTTTCCCAACTGCCAGAATTTGCCATTGGACGCGCAGGTTGGGATAACTGGATGGTGGGGGAAGCACTCAAACAGAATATTCCGGTAATTAATGCCAGTCAACTGATCACGGCAATTCATCAAAATCACGATTATAACCATCTACCCGGACACCGTTTAGAAGCGTTTCAAGGAACAGAAGCGCGACAAAATCAAGTTTTTCTTCAAAATCATTTTGCGGGAAATAGTGCGGATGCAACCATTTACTTAACTCCCCTTTCTCCTAACCCCAGTCCTAAAGTCAGTGTGATTATTCCCACCCCCTCTGTAGAGACAAGCAATGAAGCGTCTCTACCTGCCACCATTGATAGTGTTTACCAACAAACGTTTACCGATTTTGAAATTATCGTTGTTGATCATAGTTCTACCGGGGAACTGCGATCGCAACTCAACCGCCAATATCCCTTAATTCGCTATCTCCATCAACCGTCTTCAGGAATTGTCGAAGCTTATAATCAGGGTTTGGAAGCCGCTCAAGGGGAATTGATCACGTTTTTAAAGGCTTCAGAGGTATTTTTACCCAACAAACTCGCTCAACAAGTCGCTTGCTTTGAACAGAAAGCAGGGTCTTTAGAACTGGTGTTCAGTTCTTGGCAAACTCCCTCCGCATCTGGGGATGACAACATCAACCTCACCACCTTTGCGTCGGTATTACAAGGACGAGAAGGATTACACGGCGTTCATGGCTGGATGTTACCGACACTATGGCAGTTTATCCGCACTAGCACGATTTTATTCCGACGCAGTTGGGTACAGGGTTATGGAGGCTTTAACCCCCAACTGTCCGAACAAGCTGCTACCCTTGACCTGCTCCTGAATTTATCCTCAAGGGGGGCAGCGGCGGTTTGTCTAGAACAACCCACAATTTGCGGTTTAGAACCCCAACCCTTAACGCTTGAAAGGATTCATCAAATGGCAGCCGAATCTGAACAACTGTTACAAAACTATTTTTCCCGTCCCACTGTTAAACCTTGGATGCGTCCTCTGAAGTCCCTGGCTTATACTCAAACCTTCCAATGGTTAGTCGGTTTAATCTCCGATGAACAACAAAAGGTAAAATTCATTAACCATTATCACCGCTATTTTCAGCAGACTCAATCTTTAACCATCACCGCATAAAGCCGAAATTTTGTCAAGTCTCTGATTTTGTTTTAATCTTCCGTTACAAAAACTCGTGCATCGCAAACTCAGAATCGAGGCTAAAAATTGTAAATTTTGCTTAATCTTGAACCAAATTATAGGCTTCTAGCCGTCATTTTTACAAATAGACAGACTAACCCCTTGGGTGGTCTTTTTTAGAGACTACCATAACCACCATGATTCCGTCAACTATTTGAGAAAAGTTTGCAATAAAAAATTCAGTCAAAGTTCTTTGATTTTAAATTTTAAAACAATTATAGATTAATCATAATGTATTGTTATCAATAATCCCTGTTCAATTGTCCTAGAGTCCCCCTTCACTGATGACTGATAACTGATGACTGATAACTAATTAATGCTTCTCCTAAATTCCGATAAAACCATAAATGAATGGGTTCTCCTTGTTGTTCCATCCCTTTTTGATAACAATCAATCGCTTCTTTTAAATAGCCTTGACGATGTAATTGTTGTCCCAACTCCTGATAAAGCCCAGGATTATTGGGACGGTTTTGGAGAAGTTCTCGATATCGGGAAAGAGAATCTAAATTAACGTTGTTTTTTTTTTGAAATTACACGGCTAATCCCTTCATAAGCGAGATCAAAATCCGGTCTAAGATTAATGGCTTTTTGGAAATAGGCAAGGGCTTCTTGATAATTTCCTTTTTGTTCTAAGGCTTCTGCCCAGTGTAAATGAATATCCGCCGAATGGGGATAAATTTCACAAGCACGACGATAACAATTAATTGCTTCATCTAACTTTTGCAACATCGCAAAGGTATGACCTAAAAGATGATAAGCAATGGGAGATCCAGGGTTAAGAATACAAGCGCGACGTAACGCAACTAAAGCCGTTTCAATGTTGCCTTGTTGTCGGAGAGTTTGTCCTAAATTTTGATAAGATTCAAAGGAATCAGGAATAAACTCTTGGGTACGGCGATATTGGGCGATCGCTTCTTCAAATTGGCGTTGTTTGTTTAAAAGTTGTTGTAAGCGAAATTCAAGATCACTTCTATTTTCTGGATTCAGTTCTAACGCTTGGCGATAGGCAGCGATCGCTTCTTCCCATTGATAAAATTGAGTTAAAGCTTGTCCTAATTGCTCATATAATTCCGCTGAAGTGGGTTCTAAACTACAAGCCTGACGATAAACGGTAATGGCTTCTTCTAAGTTAGAAACTTGAAGCAGTGCTTGAGCTAAACTTTGTTGAGCTTGAATAGAATGAGGATTCAGTTCAACCCCTTTACGATAAATTGTTACTGCTTCTTCCCATTCCTTTTGTTCAGTTAACGCTTTTCCTAACTGTTGATAAGCGTCTGCAAAATTAGGATTCAGTTCACAAGCTCGACGCAAAACGACTGTTGCTTCTTCCCATTCTTGCTGTTGAACTAACGCCACTCCTAAATCATAGTGAGCTTCGACTGAGTTAGATTTAACCTGACATCGGCGAAGACAAAGATTTATTAGTTCTTGCCTTTGTTCTTGACTGGCTAAAATATCTCGCAACCGTTTATAAGCTTCCGCTAAATTTG
>JBMDYE010000451.1:0-8162 GCA_048595135.1 Planktothrix sp.
ATTCCCTAATATAAGATAAAATAAAAGCTAAATAAATCAAGTTAGGATAGGAAACAATGAGTAATTTCAAAGAATTTCTAGAAGCTTGTGAAAGCTTGGGAACGTTACGGTTAATTGTTACCAGTAGTTCGGCTGTGTTGGAAGCGCGGGGAAAAATTGAGAAGTTATTTTATGCAGAATTACCCAAGGGAAAATATGCGAATATGCACACCGAAGGGTTTGAATTTCACTTAAATATGGATCAAATTAAACAAGTGAAATTTGAAACAGGGGAAGCTAAACGGGGCAATTTTACCACCTATGCAATTCGGTTTTTAGATGAACAAAATACCCCCGCCTTAAGTGCTTTTTTACAATGGGGAAAACCGGGAGAATATGAACCGGGACAAGTGGAAGCTTGGGAAGCCTTAAAAGAACAATATGGGGAAGTTTGGGAACCGATTCCCCTAGAAAGTTTATAATATCCGTTGGGTGCGTAAGTCAAGCGATAGCCTGCTGCTGGGCTTCGCCTATCGCACCATTCATATTAATATAAAATAGCTGCATAGAAGCAATGAAAAACGTTATTAAAATTCTTGTGTTAATTTTTATTAGTCTATGGTGGGGAACCGAGGTTCAAGCTGGACAATTAGCCGAACGTTTATCAAAGTTTCCTGACTGGAATAGTAAACCGTTAGTTCAAGTTGCAGAAGGAGATTTAATTTACCCCGAATGGATGGAAGGGGAATGGCAAGTTACCAGTACATTAGTTGATATGGTAGCGCCACTGGCTCCAAAAATTATGACTCCTGGCTTTGAAAGTAATCGTCAATTTTTAAACAAACCGATTCAATTTGATGTTCGGTTTAAAGAAGTGAATTTGTTAAAATCGTTACAGTCTTCTGGATTATCTTTGATTAATATTAAAGCGTTATCTGAAAACAATAATACCGATCAAATCTATCCAAAGGTAGTGGCTGATCGGGCTTTTAATGGGTTTAATATTGGGAAAGCAATGATAGGGGAGGAAGGGATTTTAGCCGTGAAAGTACCTGGGAATAATCCTAACCGTCAGATGACTATTTTAAGAGGGGGTAAATTAACATCAACGGTAACAAATCGAGGCAGTGAAATTCCTGATTCTCATCATTTTATTGCTACCGAAATCAGTAAACAGATCTTTGAAACCCGCTCTCAGATTTATCTGAATGAAGTGGAAACCACAACCGCTTATACAGCCCAATTTGATCAAAGTTTATCCAATGCTAAACCCAAATCAATTGTAGCAGATCAGATAACAGCAATTTATTTATCCCCCCAAGATCCGAATTTTTTTAACGCCAGTGGTAAACCTGTTGCGTTATATCGATATCAATTGGAATTAAGAATTAAGAATTAAGAATTAGGGAAGAAAGAAACTGATTGATGATGTGTCCAGTTTGGTAGGGGCGGGGTAAAGGGCGCCCCTACTGGTGAATGATTACTGATTACTAATAAAACTATATGAAATTTAAAGTTGGATGTGAATTAGGCTATGATGTAGAGAGCGAGAGTGTGTTTATTTTTAATATTAGTGTGGCTCGGAATTCTAACCAGAAAATATTAGAAGAACACCTCAAAATTGATCCGCCTCTCAACTATGAAGAATATGTTGATCCGATTTTAGAGAATCGTTATATTCGGATTAATGCTTGCGAAGGTCAATTCAACTTATCTTATCAAGCCATTGTTGATGTGATTTATGAGGAGGAAGATCCCACATCAATTTCAGAAGTTCCGGTGGGTGAATTACCTTTAGAATACTTGCAATATATTTATCCAAGCCGTTATTGTGAGTCTGATCGATTAATGCGTTTAGCTCACTCAGAATTTGGTGATTTGTTACCCGATTATTCAAGAGTCACTGCCATTTGTAACTGGATTTATGATAAAGTTGACTATCTATCAGGCAGTAGTGATCAACATACTTCTGCCTTTGATACGGTAACAGAACGGGCGGGAGTTTGTCGAGATTTTGCCCATTTAGGAATTGCCTTTTGTCGTGCTTTAAATATTCCGGCTCGGTTTGTGAGCGGGTATGCTTATCAACTAGAACCTCCTGATTTTCATGCCTTTTTTGAAGCGTATTTAGGGGGTCAATGGTATTTATTTGATGCGACTCGTCTTGCGCCTCGAAATGGTTTGGTTAGAATTGGAACCGGACAAGATGCGGCGGATATTGCCTTTGCAACAATTTTTGGATTAGTAAGTTTAAATCATAAAATTGTTTATTCTGAATTCCTAGAAGATAGCCATTCAGAAACGCCAGAATATACAACAGAAGCAGTCGGTATTTAATTAACTCCTACAATTGCTGTAAAATTAAAGGGTAAGATGACAATTTAAACAGCAATTATGGCGAAAAAACGGTTTGTGATTGAAATGGGAATGGGAGTGGATCAACATGGTCAAGAACCCACCATTGCGGCGGCTAGGGCGGTTAGAAATGCGATCGCTCACAATGCTTTACCTGGGATTTGGGAAGTGGCTGGATTAAATCATCCGAATGAGATGATTGTAGAAGTTCAAATTGCGGTTCCCTACCCCGAACAAGTTAGAACGGAAGAGGTTTTAGCCGTGTTACCCTTTGGGCAGAAAAGTATTAAAATAGAAAGTGGCGGAATGGTAGTTCAAGGACGAGCAATCGAAGAATTTGCTGATAAAAATGATGAAATGTTAATTGCCGTTGCAGCCGTTACTGTGTGGGTAGAAACTGAATAACTGAATAACTAAAAACCAGAGGTTAAATTAACGATGCAAAAAGAACAAATTGCTCCCTTAATTCATTCCTATTTTGAAGCATTACAAACCTTTAATGCAGAAGCTTGGGTGGCTCACTTTGCAGAAGATGGCATTCTTTATGATCCAGTTGGGAATCCTCCCAGCCATGCTCATACGGATTATCAGAAATTTTTTGGGTTATTATCAAAAGGATTTGAAACCTTAGAATTAGCTCAAGATCAAGTCTTTATTGCTGGAAATGGGGCTGCTATTAAATGGACAATGAAAGTATTAGGTAGAAATGGAAAATCGGGAATGGCGGAAGGCATTAGTGTTTTTGAATTTAATGAAGCGGGGAAGATTAAACAAGTTTCCTCTTATTGGGATGATGCGGCATTAATGGCACAAATTAGAGGGTAAAAACTTGAATTCCTATTAATACAATTACCCTTGTTAATGGTTCTTAATCTTAATCAATCCAATCCTACCGGACAATAGGAATATCGCGTTTAACGGTATTGATGATGACGATTAACGAACAACATCGAGTCATTCCCCCCCAACTCAACGTCCCACCCCGTCTGCTGTTAGGCCCTGGGCCATCCAACGCTAACCCCCGTGTGTTGCAAGCGCTGGCTATGTCCCCTGTGGGACATCTTGACCCCTATTACTTGCAAGTGATGGACGAGGTGCAAACTTTGCTGCGGTATACGTGGCAAACGGATAACCCGATGACGATTTCCATGAGTGGAACCGGAAGTGCTGCAATGGAAGCCACCTTAGCCAACGTCGTCGAACCGGGGGACAAGGTGTTAGTCGGGGTAATGGGGTATTTTGGTCATCGGTTAGTGGAGATGGCGGGGCGTTATGGGGCCGAGGTGCAGAAATTAACCAAACCTTGGGGACAAGTGTTTCGTTTAGACGAACTGCGCCAAGGCTTAGAAACCTATCGTCCCAATGTTTTAGCGCTGGTTCATGCGGAAACCTCCACAGGCGCTCGTCAACCTTTGGAAGGGGTGGGGGAACTGTGCCGAGAATACAACTGTTTGTTGTTAGTTGATAGCGTTACCAGCTTAGGCGGTGTGCCGTTATATTTAGATGATTGGGGTGTGGATTTATCCTATAGTTGCAGTCAAAAAGGCATCGGTTGTCCTCCGGGTTTAGGGCCGTTTACCATGAGTCCTCGCGCTGTTGAAAAGTTAGAAAATCGCCGGACAAAAGTAACAAATTGGTATTTGGATATTACCCTACTTTCACAATATTGGGGTCAAGCTAGAGTTTATCATCATACGGCTCCTGTTAATATGAATTATGCCTTACGGGAAGCCTTGAGAATTTTAGCAGAAGAAGGATTAGAAAATAGCTGGAAGCGCCATCAACAAAATGCAGAATTATTGTGGGAAGGATTAACGGATTTAGGGTTAAGTTGTCACGTTGAACAAGAATTTCGTTTACCGACTTTAACAACGGTTCGGATTCCTGAAGGCGTGGATGGAAAAGCGATCGCACGTCAACTTTTAACCGACTATAATATTGAAATCGGTAATGGTTTAGGGGAGTTAGCAGGTCAAGTTTGGCGGATAGGATTAATGGGATATAATAGCCGTCCTGAGAATGTCCTGTTATTATTAGAAGCCTTAAAACGAGTGTTAAACCGTTAGGAGCCAGATCTTCCCGTCAAGATCTCAGGGCGGTTTCCTAGTGTAGGCAAATTCCTATATGACCTCTCCCCCAGCCCCTCTCCTGCAAGGAGAGGGGGGACTAATTATTAATATTAAATATAAAAAATTATTAATTACTCCCCCTTCCCTTGCAGGGAAGGGGGGTGGGGGGTTAGGTCATAAAAGAATTTGCCTACAGGATGAAACCGTCCTGCCATCCTAACGGGGAGAGAGATAATTATTCACCATAAAAATCTTCATCTAAAATTTGCTCAATTGAAAATGGACAAATTTCAGGATAATCGGATTCTGAGGGAATAGTAACCCCAAATTGAGCACGTTTTCCTTCTTTAATAGCTAACCGACGACCATCAAGATAAGCCGTTTCAATGGCTGTAGCAAGGTAAGATTTTAATGAAGGGGTTTGTTGCAGTTGTTTTTGAACTCGTTGACGATGTTCATCAACGGAATTATACCAACTTCCTTTCATCATTTCGGGTGCATTTTGTTGAACCGTTAACTTGAGTAAATGGGCAAGTAAAACCATTAAATTACTTTCAAAGCGATTTTTTTCTGATTTTCCCAACTCGGTTAACTCCTCAATTAAATGTTCCACATCTAAACTCTCAAAATCGCCCTGTTGTAACTGTTTAATCGTTTGCTGAAGCCAAAGCTGAAAATCTTTTTCATAGAGAGGTTTAAGCATTTTTAGAAGAATAGAGAATAAATTAAATAATGAATCATGGGTGAGGGAGGCGGAAGACTGAACCGATTGTCCCCTGAATGTGCAAAAATAAATTACGGTAATATTGGAAATTGAGAGTAAACTGTGAGTTCAACTGTCGTTACACCTGAGATAACACCACCAACGGTCAACCTGGCTCGTCGTCCTGTTTTTCCCTTCACCGCCATTGTCGGCCAGGAAGAAATGAAACTGGCTCTGATTTTAAATATTATCGATCCGAAGATCGGCGGTGTGATGATTATGGGCGATCGCGGCACCGGAAAATCAACCACCATCCGGGCTTTAGCCGATTTGTTACCCGAAATTGAAGTGATTGCGGATGATCCGTTTAATAGCCATCCCAGCGATGCCGAACTGATGAGTGATAACGTTCGCGAACGCCTCAGTCAGAATCAGGATGTTGCCATTGCGCGGAAAAAAGTACCCATGGTGGATCTGCCGTTGGGTGCGACCGAGGATCGGGTTTGCGGTACGATTGATATTGAAAAAGCTTTGTCTGAAGGGGTAAAAGCCTTTGAACCGGGACTGTTAGCCAAAGCCAATCGGGGGATTTTGTATGTGGATGAAGTTAACCTCCTCGATGATCACTTGGTTGATGTGTTGTTAGACTCCGCCGCCAGTGGTTGGAACACCGTTGAACGGGAAGGAATTTCGATTCGTCACCCCGCACGGTTTGTGTTAGTGGGTTCTGGAAACCCCGAAGAAGGGGAATTACGACCCCAATTGTTAGATCGGTTCGGAATGCACGCGGAAATTAGAACCGTTAAAGAACCGAATTTACGGGTTAAAATTGTCGAAGAACGAACCTCTTTTGATCAAAATCCTCAACAGTTTTTACAAAACCATATTAGCGATCAAAATCAATTACAACAGAAAATTATAGATGCTCAAACCTTGCTTCCTTCTGTGCAAATTGATTATGAGTTACGGGTGAAAATCTCCCAAGTTTGTGCAGAATTAGACGTGGATGGATTACGGGGAGATATTGTTACCAACCGTGCAGCAAAAGCCTTAGCCGCCTTGGAAGGACGAACGGAAGTTACTGTGGATGATATTAAACGGGTGATTACTTTATGTTTACGTCACCGTCTGCGGAAAGATCCCCTAGAAACCATTGATTCTGGTTTCAAAGTTCAGAAAATCTTCCGTCAAGTCTTTGGTTTGCCGGAAGAATAACAGAAGAATTAAGAATTAAGAATTAAGAATTAGATAACAATTAATCTTTAAGTTAGGATATAAATGAAGTCCTAGAAACCCGGTTTCTTTGAGAAACCGGGTTTCTGTGCGCTGAATGCGGAGCAGATCGCTCTCTATGAAAAAACGAATTTTGGGGTTTGACCCTGGATTGGCGATATTAGGGTTTGGGGTAATTGAAGGGGAAATTCATGAAGATTCTGACGAAGAAAATACCGCTTTAATGGTTGATTTTGGTGTGATTAAAACCCCTGCAAAAGAACAGATGGGAAAACGTTTATGTATTATTTATGAAGATGTACACGCCTTACTTGAACAGTTAAAACCTGATTTGGTCGCTGTCGAAAAATTATTTTTTTATCGAATGGGCAATACCATTGCGGTTGCTCAAGCGAAAGGTGTGTTAATGTTAGTATTAGCTCAACATCAAATTCCTTTAGTTGAGTTTACTCCAGGCCAAGTCAAAAAAGCCTTGACTGGATATGGCAATGCGGATAAATCTCAAGTTCAGCAGGCTGTGGCGAGGGAATTGAATTTAGAAGAAATTCCTAAACCGGATGATGCTGCTGATGCGTTAGCAGTGGCGTTAACGGCTTGGTTTGATCCTGAAATTGTTCCTCAATCTTAAATTTTGAAACGGCTTTGAAATTTAATTTATGATTATTGTAACGTCTCAAGAAATTGCTCAATTTCGATCTCAACTGGCAGAATATCCCGTTGCGTTAGAAGCGTTAGACAGAATAGAAGATTGTGAAGGAGATATTGAAGATGCTGCCATTGCAATGGCAATTCATTTAGGACAATTACCCGATACCTCAGAAAACTGGTTAGATGGGTTTGCAAAACGTCATCGGGTTAGTTTGTGCGACAAAGAATTTAGAGATGAACTCGCGCAGGGTAATATCGCACCGATGGTTGAACTTTTAAAGAAAGAAAATGAATGCCCTGAATTGTTAATTACGCCAGTTGTCCTCTACGCGATTAAAACAGGAATCAATGAATTTTGTGAACCTTTAGAATATAAAAAAATGTAATCAGGGCGGGTGTGGGTTCCTCTGGGGACGCACCCAATTATTCTAAAAATTTAATTAAAGAAAAAACGAAATTGCTGATCTTCTTTCCCGGTATCGGATATTCCAAGCGATTGAGCAACTGAAACCTAAAAAAAATATTAATAAATCTTGACGAACGCTCCCCTCCTGACTGTCAAAAAAAACCGCAAATCGGAATTTTAGATTAAAATCAATTGAAGAATTGAATATCAACTGAAGGAAGGAGCGATTCGTGAGTCCAGAAACGTTAATCAAAGAACCCCCTGTTACCAGCAATTTTAGTATTGACGAATTTAATTCCCATGTCATGAATACCTACGCCCGGATTCCCCTGGCGTTAGAACGGGGAGAAGGGTGTCGCGTTTGGGATACCGAGGGGAAGGAATATTTAGATTTTGTAGCGGGAATTGCGACTTGTACCTTGGGTCATGCCCATCCAGCGATGATTGAAGCGGTAACGCAGCAAATTAAAACACTGCACCATGTTTCTAATTTATATTATGTTCCCGTACAAGGGGAATTAGCAAAATGGTTAACGGATCATTCCTGTGCGGATAAAGCATTTTTCTGTAATTCTGGGGCGGAAGCGAACGAAGGCGCGATTAAATTAGCCCGTAAATATGCCCATGAAAAACTAAATATTGAAGATCCTGTTATTTTAACCGCCCATGCGAGTTTTCATGGTCGAACTTTAGCAACCATTACCGCAACGGGTCAGCCGAAATATCAAAAAGGTTTTAGTCCGTTAGTACCGGGGTTTGCTTATATTCC
>JBMDYE010000452.1:0-7860 GCA_048595135.1 Planktothrix sp.
AAAAAACCATAAAAAACTCTGAGACCGCAGGAAACCCTCCTGCAAAATCAATCAAATCGTAATCTAGGACGGTTGGGGTCAACCCCGAAGTTGGGCTATAGCGCGACGCATAGAGCGTGCTTGACAGATAGGATGGCTATAATTGTGTCGATTATAAAGAGTTCTGCTCCTGCCTCCAGCAAAGCTGCCTCCTGCCTCCAGCTATAGATTCCCAGTGGAAGGAGAAACCCAACAGCCCCCCTAGAAACTCATCCCAGAAAAATTAAACCGCAAAAATGAACCCTTTCATTTTTTTAAAAAAATATTAATTTTTCAGGTGTTGGGAGTCTCGCGCTAAAATAGGCGTTACGGGTATGCAGCAGGTGATGGGAATTAGCCATGTTTGAACGCTTCACAGAAAAAGCCATTAAAGTCATTATGTTAGCCCAGGAGGAAGCACGCCGCCTGGGACATAACTTCGTTGGAACCGAGCAGATCCTCCTGGGTCTGATTGGGGAAGGCACAGGTGTTGCTGCCAAAGTCCTAAAATCAATGGGAGTCAATCTCAAAGATGCCCGGATCGAGGTAGAAAAAATCATTGGTCGTGGGTCTGGGTTTGTCGCCGTTGAGATTCCCTTTACCCCTCGCGCCAAACGAGTCCTGGAACTTTCCCTAGAAGAAGCTCGCCAACTCGGACATAACTATATAGGAACTGAACATCTTCTCCTCGGTTTGATCCGCGAAGGAGAAGGGGTCGCGGCTAGAGTCTTGGAAAACCTTGGGGTTGACCTCTCGAAAGTCCGTACCCAAGTGATTCGGATGTTGGGTGAAACCGCAGAAGTCGCGACTGGTGGCGGTAACAGCCGCACCAAGACCCCCACATTAGATGAATTTGGATCAAACTTGACCCAAATGGCCGCCGAAGGCAAACTCGACCCCGTGGTCGGTCGCCAAAAAGAAATTGAACGGGTGATTCAGATCCTCGGTCGGCGGACTAAAAATAACCCGGTGTTAATTGGGGAACCTGGGGTCGGTAAAACGGCGATCGCAGAAGGACTCGCCCAACGCATCGCCACCAACGATGTTCCCGATATTTTAGAAGAAAAACGGGTTGTCACCTTAGATATTGGCTTACTGGTCGCCGGAACCAAGTATCGGGGGGAATTTGAAGAACGTCTGAAAAAAATCATGGATGAAATCCGCTCGGCGGGGAACGTTATCCTGGTGATCGACGAAGTTCATACCCTGATCGGTGCGGGTGCAGCAGAAGGGGCGATCGATGCGGCCAATATCCTCAAACCTGCCTTAGCACGGGGCGAGTTGCAATGTATCGGGGCGACGACTTTAGACGAATATCGCAAGCACATTGAACGAGATGCCGCGTTAGAACGTCGGTTCCAACCCGTGATGGTGGGTGAACCGTCGGTTCCTGAAACGATTGAAATTCTCTATGGGTTGCGCGAACGTTATGAGCAACACCATAAACTGAAAATTTCCAATGAAGCGTTAGAAGCGGCGGCTAAACTCTCGGATCGCTACATCTCCGATCGCTATTTACCCGATAAAGCGATTGACTTAATTGACGAAGCGGGTTCACGGGTTCGCTTAATCAATTCCCAACTGCCCCCCGCAGCGAAGGAATTAGATAAAGAACTGCGTCAAGTTTTGAAAGAAAAAGATGATGCAGTGCGTTCCCAAGATTTTGATCGGGCGGGAGAATTGCGCGATCGCGAAATGGAAATTAAAGCCCAAATTCGTTCGATCAGCCAAAACAAAAAATCCGAAACCGTCCGCAGCGAAGACGATAGCCCCGTTGTCACCGAAGAAGACATCGCCCAAATCGTCGCCAGTTGGACAGGGGTTCCGGTCAACAAACTCACCGAGTCCGAGTCCGAGAAACTGCTGCACATGGAAGGAACCCTGCACCAACGCTTAATTGGTCAGGATGAAGCCGTGAAAGCCGTGTCTCGCGCCATTCGTCGCGCCCGGGTGGGTCTGAAGAACCCGAACCGACCCATTGCCAGCTTTATCTTCTCTGGGCCGACTGGGGTCGGTAAAACCGAATTAACGAAGGCGTTAGCGTCCTATTTCTTCGGATCAGAAGAAGCGATGATTCGCTTGGATATGTCCGAATACATGGAACGTCACACCGTTTCTAAGTTAATCGGGTCTCCTCCAGGGTATGTGGGCTACAACGAAGGCGGACAACTGACCGAAGCGGTGCGTCGTCGTCCTTATACGGTGGTGCTATTCGATGAAATTGAAAAAGCCCACCCCGACGTCTTTAATATGTTGCTGCAAATCTTAGAAGATGGCCGTTTAACCGACGCCAAAGGTCGGACGGTGGACTTCAAGAACACCTTGATCATCATGACGTCCAACATCGGATCGAAGGTGATCGAAAAAGGTGGCGGTGGTTTAGGGTTCGAGTTCTCGGAAAACGAAACCGATGCTCAATACAACCGCATCCGCAACTTGGTGAACGAAGAACTGAAGCAATACTTCCGTCCTGAGTTCCTCAACCGTCTGGATGAAATCATTGTCTTCCGTCAGTTGAACAAGGAAGAAGTCAAGGAAATTGCGGTGATCATGCTGAAGGAAGTGTTCGGACGCTTGATCGAAAAAGGCATTACCTTGGAAGTCACCGACAAGTTCAAAGAACGGTTAGTGGAAGAAGGCTACAACCCCAGTTACGGGGCGCGTCCTCTGCGTCGGGCAATTATGCGGTTACTCGAAGATAGTTTAGCAGAAGAGATTCTGTCTGGACGAATCAAAGAAGGAGATACTGCGGTGGTCGATGTGGATGAAAACGGCCAAGTGGTGGTGTTCCAAAGTCCCACCAATCGGGAATTGTTACCCCAAGGTGCTGAGTCTTAATTCAGTTTAATTTTATCTTTTTTTAAACCCTTCTCCTGTTAGGAGAAGGGCTTTTTTTATGAAGAATTGTACTAAGACGGAACAAAAACTATAATTAATAGAGGTTTTCCGGCTGCTTCTGCCATTAATTGTACCTGACAAGATCGTTCCATTGTAATAAACCACCACGCGGTTTCATCCACCGAATGACCTACCGTTAATAACCCATGATTTCGCAAAATCGCGGCTTTTCTTTCTCCTAAAGTTTGAGCAATGCGTTGACCTTCATTCAAATCTAAAACAACGCCTGTATAATCATCAAATAAAGCATGATCTTGATAAAAAGAACAAGCATCTTGGGTTAAGGGATCTAGTAATCGTCCTAAAGATGCCCAAGTTTTCCCATATAATGAATGTGCATGAGCCGCCGCCACCACCTATATCAAACTCCATCCAACGCAATCCACTGATTACCAGATATGGTATCTGATAAACCTCGCCAAACTTTTTTGTTTTCAGGAGAACAGCCCCCTTATGCTCATCATTCCTGGTGTTGAAGTTAAAATTTGCATCTACGAAAGTGCGAATTCTCTGGTTTATCGGGGAATTCAACAGTCAAATCAGGAACCTGTTATCCTTAAAATCCTGAAAGAAAATTACCCCACACCGCAAGAATTAGCTTGTTATCGCACGGAATATCACATTACAAATTCTTTAAATCTAAGCGGTTGTATTAAAGCTTATGATTTAATCCCTTATCAAAATACCCTTGTGATGTTGATCGAAGATTTTGGCGGGGAATCTTTGAAAATTTTGATGAAGCAACAATCGTTTAGTTTAGAAGCGTTTTTGAGAATTGCGATCGCTACAACCGAAAGTTTAGGATTTCTTCATAATCACAAAATTATCCACAAAGATATTAACCCTTCCAATATCGTTTTTAACCCCGACACCGGACAACTCAAACTCATCGATTTTGGCATTTCAACCCAGTTTACCCGCGAAAATCCCACCCTCAAAAATCCCAATGTTCTAGAAGGAACCCTTCCCTATATGTCCCCAGAACAAACGGGAAGAATGAATCGTAGTTTAGATTACCGCACCGATTTTTATTCCTTGGGAATCACCTTTTATGAACTGCTGACCCATCAACTCCCCTTTAACAGTACCGATCCCTTAGAATTAGTTCATTGTCATATAGCGAAACAACCCTTATCTCCCTCAGAAATTAATCCCGAAGTTCCTCAAATTCTGTCGGAGATTGTCATGAAGTTAATGGCTAAAAATGCCGAGGAACGTTATCAAAGTGCTTTTGGAATCAAAGCCGACTTAGAAACTTGTTTGACTAATTTAATTAATCATAATTTATCAAGATTCCCGTTAGCTTGTCAAGATATTTCCGATCAATTTAAAATTCCGCAAAAACTGTATGGAAGACAGAAAGAAATTGAAACGCTTCTTACAGCTTTTGAACGAGTGAGTCATCAAAGCGAACTATTTCTAATCGCCGGATATTCAGGAATTGGAAAATCAGCAATTGTTCAAGAACTCTATAAACCCATTACTGAAAAAAAAGGTTATTTTATTTCGGGTAAATTTGATCAATATCAACGCAATATTCCCTACAGTGCGATTGTGAGTGCGTTTCGAGAATTAGTCAAACAGCTATTAGCAGAAAGTGAAGCACAACTCAACCAATGGCGAGAAAAATTATTAACCGCTTTAGGAAGCAATGGTCAAATTATTATCGATGTTATTCCTGAAGTCGAATTCATAATTGGGAAGCAACCTCTATTACCAGAAGTCGGGCTAAGTGAGAGTCAAAATCGCTTTAATTTCGTCTTTCAGAATTTTATTAAAGTCTTTATTAACCCTAACCATCCCCTGACTATATTTATCGACGATTTACAATGGGCAGATGGAGCCTCTTTAAAGTTAATTGAATTGTTAATGAGTGAGACAATACCCGGTTTATTTTTAATTGGTGCTTATCGGGATAATGAAGTTTCTGCTGCCCATCCCCTGAACTTAACAATTGAAAAAATCATCAACAATGGAGCTAGTGTTAACAGGATTTTATTGTCAACTTTAGAATTGCAAACGGTTACTCAAATTATTTCAGAAACCCTAAATTCAAGTTTTTCTGAAGTCAGAGATATTGCTGAATTAGTTTTTAAGAAAACAGGTGGTAATCCTTTCTTTTTGAATGAGTTTTTGAACTCGATATATGTTGAAAAATTATTGAACTTCGATCTGAGTTCTTCTAAATGGCAATGGAATATTCAGGAAATAAAAGAAAAAAATTATACCGATAATGTTGTTGACTTGATGGTATCAAAAATTCAAAGATTACCCGAAAAGACTCAAGAAACACTTAAAGTTGCGGCTTGTTTAGGAAATCATTTTGAACTGCACGCTTTAGCTTCAGTTTGCCAAAAATCTCTAAGACAAACAGTAGAAAGCTTACAAGGTGCTCTTGCAGAAAATCTAATTTTACCTCTCAATAATATGGCAGATGTGGAATTAGCCATAGCAGAAAAGCTACCCGAAAATCAGCCCTTATCTTACAAATTCGTTCACGACAGAATCCAGCAAGCAGCTTATTTGCTCATTCCTGAAGAAGAAAAACCATTTGTTCACCAAAAAATAGGCAAAATTCTACTCAAAACGATTCCCTTGGAAAACCAAGAAGAAAAAATCTTTGACATTGTTAATCAACTAAATTTTGGGATCTCGTTAATGACTGATGATTTAGAAAGGAATAAACTGGCTCACTTCAATTTGATTGCTGGGAAGAAAGCAAAAGCATCAGTCGCTTATCAGCCCGCTTTAAACTACTTACAAACTGGCATCAAGTTACTCACAGGAAAAAACAGCGAATTGATGGTGAATAACTTGATCCTAGAATTGCATGAAGAAGCAACTGAAGCCGCTTACTTTTGTGGCGATTTTGCGCTAATGGAATTGCTAACGAACTGGGTAATCAACCATGCTAAAACGGTACTCGATCAAGTTAAAGTCATTGAAGTTAATATCTGGGCTTTGATTGCTCAACAGAAACCTCTAGAAGCCTTAAAAATTGGGCAACAATTCTTAGAAAAATTGGGAGTTAAACTTCCGATTAATCCAAATAATTTAATCCTTTTAAGGGAATTATTGGAAAGTAAATGGGTTTTAGCTGGCAAACAAATTGAAGATTTAGCAAACTTACCTCCGATGAAAGATCCCTACAAACTTGCCGCTTTGCGTCTTCTCCCTACTCTCATGGGTTCAGCTTCTATGGGAATGCCACAACTGATGCCAGTCATTGCTTATAAACAGGTAAGTTTATCAGTAAAATATGGGAACTGTGCCTACTCCGCTCCTGCTTATGGAATGTATGGTGCTATCCTTTGTGGTCTTCTTGGTGAAATTGAACAGGGTTATCAATTTGGGGAACTTGCCTTGAAGCTTTTGGAGCATTCTCAAAACCAACAATTTAAGGCTAAAGTTATTCACCCTGTTCACGATATGATTAAGCATTGGAAAGTCCCTTTAAAACAAATATTACCTTCATTTTTAGAAGCTTATAAGAGTGGTTTGGAATCGGGAGATTTAGAATTTGCTGGTTATGCTGCTCAAACTTATTGCGGTTACTTGTATTTGGCTGGCTGCGATTTGCCCCGAATCAAACGTGAAATTATAACCTACAGAAACGAGGTTATGAAATTAAGGCAAGAACAAGTTGCTTATCAGTTCAAACCGTTTTATCAAACCGTTATTAATTTATTAGGAGAGTCTGATCATCCTTGTAATTTAGGTGAAGATAAGGGGGATGAACAAAGAATGATTTCTCAGTTGAACCAAGCAGAAGATCAACTTTACTGCTGGATTTTTTATTCCTATAAGCTAATAATTTGCTACTTATTTGAGGCTTATGAAGAAGCAGCAGATTATGCAGTAAAAGCAAAAGAATATATAGATGTTTCTATGGGGACACTTCAGTATTTTTACTTTCATTTTTTTGATTCATTAATTCAGTTTTTTTGTTATGAAAGAGTCCAAAATAAAGATAAAAAGCGAATTTTAAAACAAACTAAAATCAATCAAAATAAACTAAAGAAATGGGCGAAATATAATCCATCAATTTATTTACATAAATACACCCTAGTAGAGGCGGAGATGTGTCGAATTCAAGGGAAAGATACAGCAGCAATGAGCTATTACGATCAAGCCATCGCCGGAGCTAAAGAACATGAATATATTCAAGAAGCCGCCCTCGCTTATGAACTCGCAGCTAAGTTTTATTTATCCATAGGTAAAGAATTAATTGCTAAAGCCTATATGCAGGAAGCTCGTTATTACTATCAACTCTGGGGTGCGGTGGCTAAAGTCAAAGACTTAGAAACCCGATATCCTGAATTATTTGTAATTAATCAGCAGACATCTGTAGAAATCTCAACTACTAATAACCATTCGAGTGATTCCTTGGATATCGCTACTATCATGAAGGCTTCTGAAGCCATCTCTGGAGAAATTATTCTCGATAAACTTCTGTCTAAATTAATGAATGTTTTAATAGAAAACCTGGGGGCTCAAAACGGGTATTTAATTTTAAAAAGTCAAGAAAACCTTTTCATAGAAGCTGAATGTACTTTAGATTTTGAAGGCGTGCAAGTTTTACAATCTATTCCAGTTAAAGGATGTCAAAAACTGCCTGAGTCGATTGTTGATTATGTTTCCCGAACTCAAGAAAACTTGGTACTTAATAACGCAACCTGTGAAGGACAATTTACAAATGATCTTTATATTCAAACTTATCAACCGAAATCAATTTTATGTGCGCCTTTGATGAATCAAGGACAACTGAGTGCCATTGTTTATTTAGAAAATCGTTTAACAATTCAAGCATTTACGCCTGAACGGTTAGAAATTTTGCAATTATTATCAGGACAAGCTGCGATCGCAATTACTAATGCTAAACTTTATGCTGAAGTCAAAGAACGAGAAAATCGTTTGATTCAATTTATTGATGCGATGCCCATT
>JBMDYE010000453.1:0-4292 GCA_048595135.1 Planktothrix sp.
ATCTGAAGCATTCCTTCCGTAAAATAGGTAATGGAAAAGAAGGTTAATAATTTTTTTAACCCCGGACGAATCAAGATATAATTCCAGGCAGAAACTGTATCTTTCCAGAGTTGTTTTAAATTAAAATCACGCCGTTGATAAGTCTCAGTTTCTAATTTTGGAAATCGGACAATCAGCAGGGAAATAAAACCAATTAAAAAGGTTCCTGAATCAATGATTAAAATGGGGCCAATCCCAATAGTTGCCACTAAGATTCCGGCAATTGTTGGGCCAGAAATTTTAGCGATCGCCCTTGAAACTTGCACCATCCCATTCGCCCGACTTAACTCTTGTAGGGGGACTAATTGGGAAATTGACGCCATATAAGCCGGCCATTGGAAAGCACCTAAAACCGAACCAATAGAAACTGCAATATAAATATGCCAAACTTCTAAACGGTTAGAAAACACCAAACCCATCAAACAAGCCGTGACGAGAACTGATACGATATCATTGAGAATCATCGCACTGCGTCGATCCCAACGATCCACCACTGCACCTGCGAGGGGAGAAATCAGTAAGTTCGGAAGATGAATAAAAACGGAAATTAAAGCAAATTGAGTGATCGAACCTGTGGTTTGGTAAACCCACACGCCTAATGCAAATTCAGTTAAGCTAGAACCAAATAGAGAAACAATTTGTCCTAACCAAACCAGTAAAAAAGTCGGCATACGTTTTTTGTCCAACAGTTTCATTCCCTGTAATCTGCTAATATTAAGTATTGTAAATGTTATTTGTCAATCCATCTATCTTGTGATGGGTTATTTTTATTTTGATGTCTAATTCCCTCAAAACTCGTAAAAACGTGCCAGAATAAATTCTGGCATATAACCTAATTGGTATAATTCTTCAGCGCTCGTTTAGACAATTCCGTACAAACAAGCTCGTAGTTGGGCTTTAGCCCTCTTTTCCCCACAGACTTCGCCCCTACAAACCCGCAATTTTTTGTTCCCAAATTTTGACTAAATTTTGCATCACTTCATCCCAATCATATTGTTGAATACAATCTTTTCCTCGTTCTGCCATTGTTTGTCTTAACTGAGGATCATCAATTAATTGCTTTAATTTTTGAGCAAAATCATCTTGATCTTGAGGCGTATATAAAAAACTATTCCAACCATCTTTAATATTTTCAACCACTCCCCCAGCATTAGGGGCTAAAACGGGAATTCCTGATGCAAACGCTTCTAAGATTGTTAATCCTCGTGATTCTCGTTCTGAAGTCGTCACATGAATATCACTATTAGCATAAACCGCCGGAACTTGTTCATAGGGAACCCGTCCCAGAAAATAAACATGGCGGGTATATTGACTTAAGCCATTGATTACCTCATCTCGTAAATTCCCATCCCCAACAATAATAAATCCGACTTTTTCTAAATCAATCGTTTCCGACAGTTTAGCCATCGCTTTAATCGTAAAACCCCAACCTTTATCGGGGGTTAAACGACCCACAAAAATTAGTTTTGTTAACGAGTCTAATTCCGGTAAATTATAATTTTTATCAAAAAAATAAGGGGTTCTTAAAGTTGGATCAAACCGTTTAGAATCAAATCCCGTTAAATTCCCATAAACAGCATTTTTAATCCCCATTTCAGGAGCTTTTTGATAAGTTACTAAACTTGTAAATAACGTAATATCATAAGAATTATAAACCCAAGCAAACACCCTCCGAGCAATTTCTCGAATAATTTCTACGCCAAATTTAGGTAAAGGAATATAATCATCCGCATAAGCTAAAAAGTGAGTTCTGAAAAAACTAATACAAGGAATTCCCGCTTTTTTCGCATAATCAATTCCCGCAATTCTAAAGAAGCCAAAAAATAGCCGCTCTGGTTCATCCACATGAATAATATCAGGTTTAAATTTCTCTAATTCTTGTAATAAAATCGAATAAGCACCAATAGAAACATTCCGTTCAAAATCTAATCCGACAAAGGAGGTACTGGGTAAATTACAAATTCTTACTCCTGGTAAAATAGTTCCGGTATAGTCGCGCCAGTTGGGATAAACCGTTTCAATTTTGCTATAGTCGGGACAAAACATTAATACTTCATGTCCCCACTGACTTAATTTTTGTAACCGCACCATCCCACTCACCGTAACCCCATCAATGACGGGTAAAAAACCAGAAGCAATAATGGCAATTTTCATAGATTAATTCAAGAAGTTGAGATTTTAGCCCAGCACAAATGGGAGGAACACAAACCCCTATTGATGACGACTGAGGGTTAACTATACTACACTAATCACGGTTTACAGTTAATCTCTTATGACGAATTTTGCTACTTTAGTCGAATTGTTACACAATCGGGCGCAATCTTATCCTGATCAACTCGCTTATACCTTTTTAGCCGATGGGGAAACCGAGTCAGGACATCTAACTTATCAACAATTACACCAACAAGCTCAAGCGATCGCCGCCCAACTACAGTCTATTTTATCCCCAGGCGATCGCGCGTTAGTCGTTTATCCCTATACTGCTGGACTCGAATTTATTGCCGCCTTTTTCGGGTGTTTATATGCGGGAGTCGTCGCCGTTACTGATAACCCTCCGGTTTCTAGCCAAGCTATTCCCAAACTCCAAACGCGGTTAGAGTCCTCTCAATGTAAAGCAATTCTGAGTACCGAAACCTTAATTAATCATTTAAAAAACCAACTTTCAAACTTTCCCGAACTCGCCACTAAAGCTAACCGTTTACCTTGGATCGCGACCGATACATTATCGATTTCCCTTGCTAATAATTGGAAACAACCGGAAATCACCTCCGAAACTTTAGCCTTTTTACAATATACCTCTGGTTCAACAGGAATCCCAAAAGGCGTAATGGTGACACATCAAAATGTGATGCACAATTCCGCCATTATTTATAACGCTTTTGAACATACTAATAATAGTCAAGGGTTAATTTGGCTCCCTTTATTTCATGATATGGGATTAATTGGCGGCGTCATTCAACCGCTTTATGGCGGATTTCCTGTTACCTTAATGTCGCCCGTTTCCTTAGTCCAAAAACCCTTTCGCTGGTTAGAAGCCGTTTCCCAATACAAAGCCACCACCAGTGGGGGGCCGAATTTTGCTTATGATTTAGTCTGTCGAACTGCAACCCCTGAAAAATTAGAAAAACTTGATTTAAGTTCCTGGGAAGTTGCCTTTTCCGGTGCTGAACCTGTGCGGTCTGAAACCTTAGAACAATTTGCTCAAATTTTCGCATCCTGTGGGTTTAGAAAAGAAGCGTTTTATCCCTGTTATGGCATGGCAGAAACGACCTTATTTATATCAGGAGGATGGAAAAAAGAACAACCCAAAACGTTAACGGTTGATGCGGCGGCATTAGAACAAAATCAAGTCATTCCCCTTTCAGAAATAGCTGGTCATGTTAAAAAACGAACCGTTGTGAGTTGTGGGTTTCCTTGGTTAGGAGATGAAGTCGTTATTGTTGACCCTGAAACCGCAACACCACGACCTGAAAACGCCGTTGGGGAAATTTGGGTATCTGGAAAAGGGACAGGTTTGGGATATTGGCAAAAACCCGAAGATACCGAAAACACTTTTAACGCTTATGTCGGAGAAAAAGGGCCATATTTGCGGACGGGGGACTTAGGATTTCTGCATCAAGGGGAATTGTATATTACCGGGCGCATCAAAGACATGATGATTCTTTGGGGAAGAAACCGTTATCCCCAGGAAATTGAAACCACCGTTGATACCTGCCATCCAGCTATTCGGGCTGGGTTTGGGGCGGCGTTTTCCATTGAAACAGAACTGGGAGAACAATTAATTATTGCTTACGAAGTAGAACGTCGTTCTTTACGAGAGTTGAACGTTGAAGAAGTGGTCAATGCCATTCGCCAAGCGGTGGCTGAACAAAATACCGTTGATGTGTTTGGCGTGGTATTGTTGAAAACCGGAAGCATCCCCAAAACCACCAGTGGCAAAATTCAACGACGTCAATGTCGGAGTCAATTTTTAACCGGAAGTTTAGAAGTGGTTGGACAATGGCAGTTTGGGGCAGAAACCAGTCAACTGTCAGAATTGGCCAATCGTTCTGAGAACAGTCCCTAATCTCTGAAGTAAAGCAGGAGTCGGAAGAAGACAAGGGGACAAGGGGATGGGGGGACAAGGGGACAAGAATAGAGAATTTTTAACTGGTTACTAATTACTGATTACTGATTACTGATTACTGATTACTGATTACTGATTAAAGTCCTGGTGGGAACGGTTCCTGGCAAAGGGTGTGAATCTCTTTGAT
>JBMDYE010000454.1:0-3539 GCA_048595135.1 Planktothrix sp.
GAGAATGAATAGTATCCCCAATTCTGTTAAAACGATTAACCTGGCTGGAGAACCCTTATCCCTTCAATTAGTACAGCAATTGTATGAGAAAAAACCCCTTGAACGAATTTACAATTTATATGGCCCCTCGGAAGATACCACCTATTCCACTTATGCTTTAATTAACCGAGAAGATACTCGAATAACAATTGGTCGCCCCATTGCGAATACTCAAGTTTATATCTTAGATCAACAGTTAAAACCTGTTCCCATTGGGGTGACAGGGGAACTTTATATTGGCGGTGCGGGGTTAGCGCGTGGGTACTTCAACCAACCGGAATTAACCGCAGAAAAGTTTATATCACGGATTTTAACAGATGACACGGATACTATAGGGGCTTGTGTCCTGTCCCGCCCAACTCTTCTCTACAAAACAGGGGATTTAGGACGGTATCTTCCTGATGGAAATATTGAATTTTTAGGAAGAATTGATCATCAAATTAAACTGCGGGGTTTCCGAATTGAATTAGGGGAAATTGAAGCAGCCCTCCAACAACATCCTCACGTCCATCAAGGGGTGGTAATGCTGCGAGAAGATATCCCTGGAAATCCGCGTTTAGTGGCATACCTGGTGGCTGAAGCGACCTCTGTAGAGGAACTGCGACCCTATTTACGGCAAAAACTGCCAGAATATATGATTCCCAATGCCTTTGTGTTCTTAACGTCTCTACCCTTAACCCCCAATGGCAAAATTAACCGTCGCGCCTTACCTGCACCGGACAATACAGGGGAACTAAGCCGCGCTTTTGTAGCCCCCCGTGATAGCGTGGAAACCGCTTTAACCCAAATTTGGCAGGAGGTTTTGGGGGTTGAGTCTATTGGAATTCAGGATAACTTTTTTGAACTAGGGGGACATTCCCTGTTAGCGACTCAAGTGATTTCCCGTATTCGCCAAACCCTGGCGGCGGACTTGTCACTGCAATGTTTATTTTCCCTTCCAACGATCACAGAACTCGCTGTCGATGTCCGAAACGCAAGCAAAGCCGAGATTTCAGCCATTCAACCTGTACCGCGTAACGGCAATTTACCGTTATCTTTCGCCCAAGCCAGATTATGGTTACTTGAACAACTAAACCCAGGTAGCGATCTTTATAATATGCCGGCTACCGTTCATTTGACAGGGGAGTTAAATATTGAAGCGCTTGAACACAGCCTCAACATTATTATTGATCGCCATGAAGTGTTACGCACGGGTTTTCATTGGGTTGATGGGCAACCTGTACAGCAGATTTTTGAGTCTGTTCCTTTCCAAATTCCGATTATTAATGTTAGTAAAAATGAGATTGAACGGTTTAAAGTGGAAGAGTTTAAACGTCCTTTTGACTTAACTCAGCCTCCCTTACTCAGATGTACCTTACTGAAGTTAGATCAGCAAGAACATCTATTATTATTCACCATTCACCATATCGTATTTGATGGGTGGTCGATGGGGGTTTTAATTCGGGAGTTTGTCACTTTTTATACGGCATTTGCGATGGGTGAAACAACTGCTTCTTTACCTACATTACCCATTCAATATGCGGATTTTGCTGTTTGGCAGCGTCAACAGTTGCAAGGGAAACGGCGAGAACAATTACTAAGTTATTGGAAACAGCAACTTGCTAATTTACCTGTATTGCAACTTCCCACAAGTCGTCCGCGTGAGGAAGTGAAAACCAACCGAGGGGCAACGTATCGCTTTTTAATTCCCGAGATTGTAACTGAAAAATTGCAGTTGCTTTCTCAACAACAAGGTGTCACTTTATTTATGACCTTGCTGGCAAGTTTTAATATTTTATTACAACGATATAGCCAACAAGATGATATTATTGTGGGGACTGATGTTGCTAACCGCAAACCGACAGAAATTGAGCCATTAATTGGATTCTTCATTAATTTATTAGTGTTGCGGACTGACCTCAGTGGAAATCCCACCTTTATCGAGTTACTGGAAAGGGTTAAAACTCAAACTTTAACCGCTTATGCTCATCAAGATTTACCCTTTGACGAATTAGTTCGGGAATTACAACCGGAACGCAATCTCAGTAATACGGTTCCCTTATTCCAGGTGTTATTTGTTTTACAAAATACACCCAATTCTGACTTGACATTACCGAAAATTACTTTAAAATTAATGGAGGTAGATGCACCAAAGACTCGATTTGATTTAGCGTTATTTTTAACCGAAACCGAACAAGGTTTAGAAAGCTATTGGCAATATAATGCAGATTTATTTTCTGCCGAAATTATTGTTCAGTTGACTAATCATTGGCAAACACTAATTAACAATATTCTCAGTAATCCTCACCAGAAAATTAATAGATTTGAAATCATGACGGAAGCCGAAAAAAACCAAAAACTTATGCAGCAACAAGAACGCAAAACCACAAAACGTCAAAAATTTATGAAGGTTGTGCCACAAGCTGTGAGTTTATCAACCTCCCAACTTATTCGCACAGATTATCTAAATTCTGAACAAAAATTTCCCCTCGTTATTCAACCGAATCATCCTGAAATTGATTTAATTTCCTGGGCGAAAAATAATCGAGATTATCTGGAAACTGAACTATTAAAACATGGGGCTATTTTATTTAGAGGATTTGGAGTAAAATCCGCTTTAGAATTTGAACAATTTGCCCAAAGTATTAACCCAAATTTATTTGCAGAATATGGCGACTTACCTCGCACTGGGGAAGGAGGAAAAGTCTATGGTTCTACACCCTATCCTGCTGATAAAGCAATTTTATTTCATAATGAAAGTTCTCACTTACATTCGTTTCCGTTAAAGATTTGGTTTTATTGTGTTCAACCTGCGATGGAAGGGGGAGAAACGCCGATTGTTGACTGTCGAAAAGCCTATCAAATTCTCAGTCCTCAACTACGCGAAAAGTTAGCAACAAAGCAGTTAATGTATGTGAGAAATTTTGCTGAGGGGTTAGATGTGAGTTGGCAGAATTTCTTCCAAACAACGGATAAAAATTCCGTTGAAGAATATTGTCATCAAGCAGGAATTGAGTTTGAATGGTATGAAAATGATGGGTTAGTCACCCGACAAATTCGCCCTGCTTTAGCAGTTCATCCGAAAACGGGAGACTCTGTATTTTTCAATCAAATTCAACTCCATCATATTTCCTATTTAGATGCAGAAGTTAGAGACTCTTTGCTGTCTATTTTTGGAGAATCTAAACTTCCCCGTAATGTTTATTTTGGGGATGGGACAGCCATTACAGATCGTGAAATTGCAGAAATTAATGCCATTTATGAACAAACAAAAATCAGTTTTTCTTGGCAAAAAAATGATATTATTATGTTAGATAATATGTTAGCAGCCCACAGCCGAAATCCCTACAAAGGGCAACGTAAAATTGTTGTTGCAATGGCAGAAATGATAACCCGGTAGATTGTAGAGACGTTTCATGCAACGTCTCTACAAGATTTGTCAACCATATTACAGATTTTTATAAAAATAAAATTCAAACACAAACAAATAGCGGATTTAAACAAGCACCGCAACCAAAAAA
>JBMDYE010000455.1:0-17212 GCA_048595135.1 Planktothrix sp.
ATTAACCCTTATCATAGAAAGAATATGCTGATTTTCTAAAAGAAGTACCTAGACTATGTTTGACGCCCTTTCTGAACGTTTGGAATCTGCCTGGAAGAAACTCCGAGGTCAAGATAAAATTAGTGAGTCTAATATTCAAGATGCCTTAAAAGAAGTGCGGCGCGCCTTATTGGAAGCCGACGTTAACCTGCAAGTGGTGAAGGAGTTTGTTGCAGAAGTTGGCGAAAAAGCACAAGGGGCGCAGGTTGTGGCGGGTGTGCGACCTGGGGAACAGTTCGTTAAAATCGTTCATGATGAACTCGTCAACGTGATGGGGGAAAGCAACGTTCCCCTGGCTGAAGCGGATACCGCCCCGACTATTATCTTAATGGCGGGATTGCAAGGGACGGGGAAAACCACCGCTTCCGCTAAATTAGCGCTTCACCTCAAAAAAGAAAACCGCAGCGCTTTGTTAGTCGCCACGGACGTTTATCGACCTGCGGCAATTAATCAGTTAATTACATTAGGAAAACAAATTGATGTCCCCGTCTTTGAACTGGGAAGCGATGCCGACCCCGTAGAAATTGCTCGTCAAGGGGTGGAATACGCCCAAGGTCAAGGCATTGATACCGTTATTATTGACACCGCCGGACGTCTGCAAATTGACCAAGACATGATGGCGGAGTTGGCACAAATTAAGGAAACCGTCCAACCCCACGAAACGTTGTTAGTGGTGGATGCGATGACGGGTCAAGAAGCAGCAACCCTGACTCGCACCTTTAACGACCAAATTGGCATTACAGGGGCGATTTTAACCAAAATGGATGGAGACAGTCGCGGTGGGGCGGCGTTATCCATTCGCAGGATATCGGGGGCGCCGATTAAATTTGTTGGGGTTGGGGAAAAAGTAGAAGCGCTGCAACCCTTTTATCCTGACCGAGTGGCGTCTCGAATTCTAGGAATGGGCGATATTTTAACGTTAGTTGAAAAAGCCCAAGAAGAATTCGACTTGGCAGACGCCGAGAAAATGCAGGAAAAAATCATGACTGCAAAGTTTGATTTTACCGACTTCCTGCGTCAAACCAAGATGATGAAAAGTATGGGGTCTTTGGGGGGATTAATGAAATTAATTCCGGGGATGAATAAAATCTCCCAAGACCAATTAGAACAAGGTGAAGCGCAATTAAAACGGTCGGAAGCGATGATTAATTCCATGACCGTTGAAGAACGCCAAAAACCGGATTTATTAGCCAGTTCTCCTTCCCGTCGCAAACGCATTGCTAAAGGTGCAGGGGTGAAAGAAAGTGATGTCACAAAATTAGTCAGTGATTTCCAAAAAATGCGTTCAATGATGCAACAAATGAGTCAAGGAGTGTTCCCTGGAATGGGGGGAATGCCTGGGATGGGGGGAATGCCGGGAATGGGAATGCCGGGAATGGGAGGAATGAGAGGCGGTTATCCCGGCGCACCCAAAGCTAAGAAAAAGAAAGAGAAGAAGAAAAAAGGCTTCGGTCAACTGTAGTTTGTAGTTGCGCTTTAGCGCTGCTTTTCTCTTATTTAGTGATAACCGGAGGCAGTCAAATCCTATATCAGCGAGGGTGACTACCTCCTTCCTTACCATAATCTGGATCTATTCAGTTCAGTTAAATACGGATCAGTATTAATGTGGAATGTCGATTGAAGGTTCAGGGTATATACTGAGGTGCATTATCTTTTCTATATTTTTATTCTGGCTAATTTGTCTACTGTCAAAGCGGCACTCAATGATCCGGATCATATATGGGAGTTATAACATTGTAACGATTTCTTGACAAAGCTTAATTTTTTTTTAACTTTCTGCCCAAATCTTGGATCTGCATAGAGAATCATCACTAATTTACTGTGGTAGGGAGCAATCGTTTTGATTTCACGGCGAGATCTTTTCCAATATTTCAGCGTTTTAGGATTATCCTTAATCGGAAAAAAGCCAACGGTTGAAACTGTGATTGATTTAGATGATCATAATAAAAATACAGGTCAAATAACAATGCAGTTGGACTGGCAATATAACGTTCAATTTGCGGGGTTATTGTTAGCAGATTATTATAAGCTTTATCAACAACACGGGTTAAAGGTTGAAATTAAACCTTGGGAATCTGAAATTAATCTTTTCAAGGCGGTGACAGAGAATCCATTAACGTTAGGATGTGCCGAACAAGATGCGATTTTAACGGCACAAATTCAGGGGTATCCTGTTAAAGCGATCGCGACAATGTTTCAAGCATCTCCAATGGGGTTGATGTCACTTCCTGAGAAAAATATCCAAACCCTTTATGATTTGGTCGGTCAAAAAGTGGGGATGCACGGAGATACAAAAAAAGTGATGGAATGGGTTATGAATTCTAGTGGTTTATCGCCTGAAGATATTGAATTAGTTCCGGTTTCCTTTACCGAAAAATATGACCGTTTGCAAAGTGGAGAATTAGCGGCTGTTCAGTGTTATGTGGTGGATGAACCCATTGGATTTACTTACAAAACCCAGATTAAACCGACTATTTTAAAATTTAGTGATTATGGCTATGAACCTTATGTACAAGTTATTTTTGCTAATAAGTTACTTTTAGAAAAAGATTCGCAACGAGTCAACCAATTTTTAAAAGCGTCATTTCAGGGATGGAAACTCGCTTTAAATGATATCAAAAATAGTGCTAAAATTGTGGTTGAAAACTATATAAAACCTGATAGTAAATATCATCATTTAGAGTATCAAACACAATCTTTGCAGTTAATTGCGGATTATATTCAGTTAGAAGGAAATCCAGACAAAATGGGTTTAATTTCCCCTCAACGTTGGCAAACCATGTCAGAAAAATTGGCTCAGTACGGCATGATTGAAAGCGTTCCTGACTTGTCAGATTCGTTAGATTCTCAACTGTGGTCAATCGCTTGAATAGTCACCAGTTAAACAGAACAGGAGGAGCAGGGGATCTGGGGAGGTGGGAGGAGAAATTTATGGCAAGAGTACCCATTGCCTATTGCCTCTTCTTAATTCTTAATTCTTAAAAGGAGGCAGGAGGCAGGAGGCAGGAGGCAGAAGGAAGGAAAAATAGTATTCTTATTGCCTATTGTAAGAGTGCAAGAGTGCCTATTCCCTAATTCTTAATTCTTAATTCTTAATTCTTAATTCTTAATTTATTTTTCTCTGACTTCAATAACTGTACCGTTGAAGTTATATTCTTTGCCTTCAAGTTCAACGGTGGTGCCGACTTTAACTTTACTGTTACCTAAAACAATACCATTTTCAGTCATTTGAGCTTTTCCTTCAATGGTGAGGATCAAATTATTGTTAAATTGAATTTCGGCGGTTGGATCGGGGAGTGCTTTTAGGGTTCCATTGGGTTGAACCACCGGAATAATTCTAGGTAAGAATTCAACGTTTCTGAGGGTGACTTGACCATAGGGTTGATTACGGATAATTAAATTGGTTTTGTCTCCGACTTTAAACATTTCTCGCGTTTTCGCTGCGCGTCCTTTGAGTCCAATTACAAGAACATCCACTTCCACAGGTTTTGTCGTCACTCCCACTTGAGCAACGGAACCGGAGGTACCGGGATAGAAGAAAATTCCCACCAATACCAGCAGAATCACGAAGACAGCACCGAGATCTAAAATACTGATTTTTCCGAAAAGACGGCCTTGAGCATCTAAAATTTTCATAGGATCAAGTAAAGCTAGGTTTTACAAAGGACTGGATCTTTTTCTATAACACTGAAAGACTCAAATGATTTAGAACAAACAAAGAGAACGAATTGGAGGTTCTTAAAGACGACCATCAAAAATTTTAAGCCGAAAGGTGATGACAAGCCAAAATGGAAGTAAAGATCCTACACTGAGGCTGTTGATGAGTTTCTTTCCCTAAATGCCCGATTCTATGTCCGGTTGGCTCTCAGGAACAAACATTGCTGATTTTACGATAAAACTTCTACACTTTCCAACAAGAGCCTTCGTTGTTGCCTAACTCAGAACTAGCTGCAAGATTGGGTACAACATCTATCGAAAATGCCAATATGCTGGTAATAGGGATGGGTGTTACCCCCCAAGTGCCTCAGCCCTACCCCAGATCATCGTTCTCAAAAACCCTCCAGCCTCTCGATGTTGCCCAGTTCCAGCTAGCCTAACTCCTATTAGCCTTCTATGTTTATTCCCTCAGTTTGCCAAGTCATCAACCGTCATCCTCTAACTACAACACCTGAAACCCTTGTGGAAGAGGTGATTTTGTTGATGAGTCGTACAGGTTCAGCTTACATTCTGATCACAGAAGAACCAGAAACCCATCAGAGTCGTCCCAATCTTCTCGGCATTTTTACAGCGCAGGATATTATTCAGCTTAATTCTATTGGTGATTCCTTAAAAGGGTTCCCGATTTCTCGAATCATGATTCAGTCGTTTCTGACGGTTCATGAATCAGAAATTCAAGATATTTTTACATTATTTGGAATTTTTGAAAAACATCAAATTCAATATCTCCCGATTGTCGATGATCACGGTAGATTAGCGGGAATTATCTCCCCTCAAGTGGTTTTAGAAGCGATTCACACAGAAGAAGAGTCCCCTCCCGTCCCTGCTTCTAATGGTCAATCTCAGCCGGCTCCCCCGTTACCAACGCCTGACAATTCAGAGCCACTATTTCTGCCCGATCATGTCATTAAGCTCAATCAACTGGCACCCCTTCCATCGGGGAAAATTGTCCTCGCCTCCAAGACAACATCGGTACGAGAATTAACGGAATTAATGTTTAGACATCGGGTGACTTCTGTAATTATTACAGAAAAAACCCCCCCCCATTCTCAATTGAAAACTTCTCAGCAATCAACGCCACAACCGGAGTTGAAATGGGTAGGAGTTGTCACCAGTCGCGATATTATTCAAATTCAGGCATTAGGACTAGATTTAAGAACAATAAAAGCTCGTACTATTTGTAATACCCCCCCTCTATTTTTGCGATCTCGAAAAACATTAAAAACCGCATTAAAATTAATGCAGAAGTATTATTATCAAATGCCAATTTTAGTTTTAGGCGATCGCGGAAATATTAGTACCATTCTTTCTCCAGAAACGATTTTGCTGCGAGCTTTGCAACCCAAATCCATGCACAACCTTCTCTTAAGTTGGCAGCAGCAAGGTCAAGACGGGTTAAAATCTACACAAGCTTTTCTCAGCAATTCTCCCATCCCGATCCTAGAGTCATCGGATCAGATGATTTCTAGCTTAACACTGCATTATGAAGGGGCTTGGGATTGGAATTTAAAAACCAATGAAGTGCTGTATTCATCTGAATGGAAAGCCTTTTTAGGATATCAGGAACAGGACATTAAAAATACTGTTGATGAATGGTTAAGCCGGATTCATCCGCAAGATTTGCATCGGGTTAAAGTTGCCCTAAAAGATTATTTTTCGCGAAAAAGCCAAACTTATAATATTGAATATCGTATTCGATGCAAAGATCATCAATATAAATGGATTTTAAACCGAGGTCAAGCTTTTTGGAATGAAAAAGGCGAACCCTTGCGGATGGTGGCTACCCAAATTGATTTAACAGGAATTAAAGGGTCAGGAACAATAGCAACGACTCAAGACAACGGCTTAATTGATCGGGTTAATCATTTAAAATCCGTTGTTTTTCAAACTGATACCCAGGGGGATTTAACCTTTTTAAATCCGGCTTGGACAGAATTAACTGGAGTTGAAATTGCCAACTGTTTAGGAACGTCTTTTTTAAATTATATTTATTCTCCTGATCGACCCAAAGCTAGTCAATGGTTTGAGGCGTTAATGTTAGGGAGAAGAAAAACGGAACAGCAAGAAGTTCGCCTGTTAGTCTTTAATCAAAAAGATCGGGATCAAAGCTCTAAATTCTCAACCCGTCGTGTTGTCATATCAGCGAGAGTAAACCTGAATGAACAAAAGCAAATTACCGGAATTTTAGGAACCTTACAGGATATTACAGAACAGTTTAAAGATTTAGATGAATTAAAAGAACGAGAACAAGCGATCCGACATTTATATGAAATTACGGTGGCTTCAACGGCTGAATTTGAAGATCGAATTAGCCAAGTCTTGATGACCGGATGTCAACGGTTTGGTATGGATATCGGGTTGTTAGGAAAAGTCGTGGCGGATCGCTATGAAGTGATTGCTTGTTATTTATCCGATGATTTTCCCTTTGGATTTACAAAAGGTGATACCTTAACGATTGAACAAACTTTTGAACGGGAAGCATTGAAAACCGAAGAAGTAGTTTGTATTGAATCGATTAAACAATCGAATTGGAAAGACCATCCAGCTTATATCACTCGGCGGTTAGAATCTTATATTGGAATGCGAGTCCTAGTCGGGGGAAGACTGTATGGAACCTTAAGTTTTATGAGTCGAAATCCCCGGTCTCCGTTTCAGACTTTAGATTTAGAATTAATCAAATTAATGGCGAGTTATATGGGGAGTGAAATTGCTCGTCATCAAACTCAAGAAACCCTACAACAACAAAATCAACATTTATTATTACTGAAACAAATTACCCATAAAGTTCGGTCTAAATTAGAAACTCAGGAGATTTTTCAAACCACCGCCACTCAAATTGGTCGCGTATTTGGGGTGAATCGGTGTTCGATTTATACGTTTCGCTCTGAACCTTATCCCCATTTATCTTGTGTTGCTGAATATTTAGAATCGGGTTATGATTCTACCTTGAATTTTGAAATTTCTGTCACCTATAATCCTTATATTGAAAAATTATTAGCTGAAGATGCAGCGATCGCGTCTATTGATGTATTTGCCGATCCGTTATTAGAATCTTCCGCCCCCATGTGTCGGCGCATGGGATTAAAATCGATGTTAGCAGTCCGCACCTCCTATCAAGCAGAACCCAACGGAATTATTATGCTGCATCAATGCGATAAAATGCGTCCTTGGGTTTCTGAAGAAATTGAATTTTTAGAAGATGTGGCGAGTCAAGTGGGATTAACTTTAGCCCAAGCGAAATTATTAGAATCAGAAGTGGAAAATCGTCAACAATTAGCCGAGAAAAATAGAGCGTTAGAAGAAGCCCGATTAACCGCAGAAATTGCCAGTCGGGCTAAAAGTGAATTTTTAGCAACCATGAGCCATGAAATTAGAACCCCGATGAATGCAGTCATTGGCATGACGGGGCTATTATTGGATATGGATTTAACGCCCGAACAGCGAGATTTTGTGGAAACAATTCGTACCAGTGGCGATTCTTTACTGACTATTATTAATGATATTCTTGATTTCTCTAAGATTGAATCCGGTAAATTAGATTTAGAAAAACAGCCATTCAAATTACGAGATTGTTTAGAAGAATCATTAGAGTTATTATCCGGTCATGCGGCTGAAAAAGGAATCGAACTGGCTTATTTAATCGAAGCTTCTACACCGGAAGTGGTGGTGGGAGATGTGACTCGACTGCGACAAGTTTTAGTTAATTTATTGAGTAATGCCCTTAAATTTACCGCAGAAGGAGAAGTGGTGGTTTCTGTGAAAGCATCCGAGTTAGAAGCAGAATCTTTAGGTGTCAATAATGGCTTAATTAGCCCTCATCAAATGTATGATATTCAATTTGCCGTTAAAGATACAGGAATTGGAATTCCAGCCGATCGCATGGATCGTTTATTTAAAGCATTTTCTCAAGTCGATGCGTCTACCACTAGAGAATATGGGGGTACAGGTTTAGGGTTAGCCATTAGTGAGCGTTTGTGTCAATTAATGGGCGGGCAAATGTGGGTGGTCAGTCGCACTTTATCCGATCCAAAATTAGAGATTGATCAACCGTTTATTGCGACGATTGGCGGGAATCCACCCCCTGGATTTGAAGAATCTTTAGAATTAGATGTCGGTTCAACATTCTACTTTACCATTCGCGCAGAAGCAATTCAAAAAGTTGAATCGGATGAACTGTCTAATTTCCTAGTTGGGAAGCGAATTTTAATTGTTGAAAATCATGGAATTAACCAAACCGTTTTAATTCGTCAAGCAAAATCCTGGGGAATGATTCCCGTTTCAGTTAAACTCGGACTAGAAGCATTAAATGTCTTACAAAATAATCCGAATTTTGATTTAGTCATTTTAGGGATGAATTTACCCGATGTGGATGGTCTCGCCTTAGCACAAAAAATTCGAGAATGGGAACGAAAACGGTTAGAAACTTTCCCTGATCAAAAACCGCTTAATATTACTTTCTATAATTATGTGGTGAATACAGAATTGGTCAAGCAGGTTGAAAGTACAAAAATTAATTGTGCTGGATTTATTAGTAAACCCCTGAAACAATCTCAATTCTATAATACCTTAGTTCAAATTTTTGGAAATGTGATCGCTTCTTCCTTAAAATCAACCTCTAAATCTTGGGTCTTAAGCACGTCGGGAGGAATACAAAACCCTCAAAATAGTTTACGAATTTTGTTAGCAGAAGATAACGTTGTTAACCAAAAAGTCGCCATTCAAATGTTACAACGGTTAGGGTATCGGGCGGATATTGCTGGTAATGGTTTAGAAGTTTTAGAAGCCTTAAGCCGCCAACATTATGACGTGATTTTTATGGATGTACAAATGCCCTTAATGGATGGATTAGAAACCAGCCGTCGCATTTGTCAAGAATATGGAGATGGCATGGATTATCGCCCTCAAAAACCGCGCATTATTGCCATGACGGCTAATGCCATGCAAGGCGATCGGGAAATGTGTTTAGCCGCTGGAATGGATGACTATATTACTAAACCCGTCCGTCGAGAAGAACTTATAAAAGCGTTAGCAAAATGTCAACCTATTCCCTCCCATCATACTTATCAACCCACGATTCAAGTATCAGATATCCAAACCAACGGAAATTATAAAAGCTCTGGTGAAACGCTAGAAATGAATGGAAATACATCCACTTATTTAAGTCCAGCGAAAGAATCATTAGATTTTCTAGAACCGCTAGCAATTAATGCTAATATTTTACAAAATTTACGAGAATATGATGATGATGATGATCCTTTTGTTGATACTTTAATCCACGATTATTTAGCAGATGCCCCACAAAAAGTTGAGGAAATTAAACTGGCGATTGAGACTCAAGATATTATGAGATTAAAAGAAGCTGCTCATACTTTAAAATCAAGTAGTGCTCAGTTAGGAGCGATGACTTTTTCTGAATTATGTAAAGAGTTAGAATACATGGGACGTACAGGTATGGTTGCTCCTACAGAAGAGGGAAAACTTGAATGTTTTACATCAGGAAAAGCAGCCGAAAAATTAGCACAAGTTGAACTAGAATGGGAACGAGTCAAAGCAGCATTGGAAAGAGAAATTGTAAAGGAGGAAGCGGGAATTAAGAATTAAGAATTAAGAATTAAGAATTAAGAATTAAGAATTAAGAATTAAGAATTAGGGAATAGGGAAACTATTTTTCCTTCCTTCTTTCTTCTTCCTCCTGCCTTCTGCTAGAATAATTTTGGGGAAAGTGACCTTACGATTAGTAGTCAGGGTAAAAGAAGGTGACAGTAAAATTTCCCAATTGTGAACCCTTGTTTTTTGAAAACCCATTCAATTTTCATTATGATTCCTGTTATTTTGGCTGGTGGAAAAGGTGAACGGTTTTGGCCTTTGAGTCGGAAACATCGACCCAAACAATTTTTAAGTTTAGATGGGAGTGGAACCAGTCTCCTCCAAGCAACCGCAGAACGGCTACTTCCTTTAACAGATGGCTGGAATGGCTTGTGGGTAGTAACTTCAGCGTTGTTAGCAGAGGGAGTTCACACTCAACTGCCAGAAATGCCCCTTGAAAATATTTTAGCGGAACCCGAAGGACGGGATACGGCTCCGGCGGTGGCTTGGACAACGGTAGAAGCCGCACAACGCTATGGTGAAGATGCCGTTGTTGGGTTCTTTCCGGCGGATCATTGGATTGGGGAACCGGAGAAGTTTCGCCAAACATTAAAAGCCGCAGAAGACTTAGCAAAAACTCAAGATGTGATTGTCACATTAGGGGTTAAACCGAACTATCCATCAACGGGATATGGTTATATTGAACAGGGGGAAGAGGTCGGAATTTTTGATAGTTTTCCCGCCTATCGGGTGGCTCGTTTTACTGAAAAACCCAACCGAGAAACGGCAGAACAATTTTTAGAAACTGGGCGTTTTAGTTGGAATGGGGGAATTTTTATCTTTCGGGTGGGGGTGATGTTAAACGAGTTAAAAACTTATGTTCCTGACTTGGTGAATACCTTAGAATCTCAAGGAAAAGCTGCCTATCCACAATTGAATAAAATTAGTATTGATTATGCGGTGATGGAAAAAACACAAAAAGCTTGTGTTTTACCCGTTGAATTTGGTTGGGATGATTTAGGCGATTGGAACGGTTTAGAACGATTATTAGGGGGTGATCAACCGAATGTGGAGTTAGTGAAGCACGTTGGGTTAGATACAAAACGCTCAATTTTATTTAGTAATAATAATGAGGATGTTGTTGTTACATTAGGTCTTGAAGATTTAGTGGTGGTTCGGGATGGAAATGTCACCTTAATTGCCCACAAAGATCGCACTCAAGACATTAAACAGGTGTTAAAAACTCTAGCTGATGATCCGGAATTTAAAGAGTTATTGTAAATTAAGAATTAAGAATTAAGAATTAAGAATTAAGAATTAAGAAAAGAAGGCAGGCGGCACCAGGCTAGTATGAGAGAGGAAAAAGCCAGAAGGAAGAAGTCAGGAAAAATAGTCCCCTTGTCCCCGCTCTTCCTGCTCTCCCTGCTCTTTCTTCAAGCTGACTGTAAAAATGTGATACTCTGAAGGGTTGGACGGAATTTAATGGCAGCAAGGAAACAGATGAGCGTAGCAGACGATAAAACCGTAGTTCGAGAGTATTTTAATAGTACAGGCTTTGATCGCTGGCGACGGATTTATGGCACAGGTCAAGTCAATAAAGTTCAACTGGATATCCGTCAAGGACATCAACAAACGGTTGATCGGGTGTTAGACTGGCTCAAAGCGGATGATAATTTATCCGGTTTAACGATTTGTGATGCTGGGTGTGGGGTTGGGAGTTTGAGTATTCCTTTAGCCCAATCCGGTGCGGTTGTGCATGGAAGCGATATTTCAGAAAAAATGGTAGCTGAAGCCTATCAACGGGCTCAAAATCATTTAACTCCCCCCCGCAATAATGTCACGTTCATGGCGCAAGATTTAGAAACCTTACAAGGTCGCTATCATACTGTTGTTTGTTTGGATGTTTTAATTCATTATCCTCAAGAAAAAGCCGCCGATATGATTGCTCATTTGTCTTCTCTGGCGGAGTCTCGGATCATTCTCAGTTTTGCGCCTAAAACTTTAGCATTAACAATTCTCAAAAAAATTGGAGAATTGTTCCCAGGGCCTAGCAAAACAACCCGTGCTTATCAACACAAAGAAGCCGATATTGTTCAAATTTTAAATGACAATGGCTTCACTGTTAAACGTCAAGCTATGACCAGCACCCGTTTCTATTTTTCCCGTTTAATTGAAGCAGTTCGGTAGACAGTTCCCCGTGAAAAAAAGCAGGGGAAGTAGGGGAAAGGGGGACAAGGAGAAGGGGGACAAGGGGATAAGGAAACTATTTTCCTGATTTCTTCCTTCTGGCTTTTTCCTCCTACCTCCTGCCTTTTTTTCTTAATTGTTAGTTCTTAATTCTACCGATATTCATCTCCACAATCGCCAATTACATCCATTAAATCCCGTGATTTGGAAGTAATAGAATTAAGGGTTTCGTAATCTTCTGAATCTAGGCTAAATTCAAAGACTTTTGAATTTTCTTCCAGGTGTTGCGAAATGCCTAATCTCGCACCCACCATGGCCCCAGCAACGGTAGGTTGTTCTAGAATATAACGAATCGCTATATTAGTAATACTAACGTTGTGTTTTTGAGCGATCGCACTCAACGCTTTTAACAACTCTTGAAATAAATTCCAGCCTCCCCAAGCATCAATCATATTTTTATATTTTTTCAAGCTCACCGTTTCTAACAGCATCCGATTAGGTTCCGGTTTACCCAAATATTTTTCTGAAAGAAACCCACCACAAACCACCCCGTAGGGAAGCAATTTAATATCATGGGTTTGGCAAAACTCGACCATTTTAGATAACGGACGACGATCAACGAGGGAAAACTGAACTTGGTTAGAAACAATTTTGATATTATTTTCAACAATAATTTTTAATCGTTCCGTGTCAAAATTGGTTAATGCCAAGTGTTTAATTTTGCCTTCTTGTTGCAACTCCCCCATATAATGCAACGCATCTAAATAGTTTTGATCTTGATAATCCCACCAGTGAAATTGCAATAAATCCAAACAATCTACCCCCATACGTTGGCGGGAAATATCAATATTTTTTTCCACAATTGTTCGAGTCATTTTCCCAGGACGAGGAACCCATTTTGTAAAGGCTTGAATTTGAGATAATGCCTCTTTTCCTCTTGTTGCTACCAGTTGCCGTCTAAACTCACCAATAAAATCCTCTGCGGGGCCATAATGATCGGCTAAATCCCAGGTGGTGTATCCCGCATCTACATATTGAAACATACTCTGGATTGCTGCTTTGGGATCAATGCGTCCATGAGCTCCAGAAAGTTGCCACATTCCATTTAAAATTCGGCAGATATTCAGATCTTCAGTCAACTGAAATCGACTAGATGCAGGTAATTTCATCTTCTATTCTCCTATCGTCTTTTTGAAATCATATCGTCTGTCCTAAGCACTTAGGACTCGGACAAATATCAAGAGTGACAAGGGATACCAAAGTTGAGTCTGCTTAATTCAAGTGAAGTTTTTATAATAGTAACGATTGAAATTAGTAATTTTTGAATGTTGATCAGTTTTCTGCTGATCTGTGTCACAATAGAAATAAGTTCAGATGCTATCTGTAATTTTTGTGAGTGCAGCCACCAATATCAACTCACCCCTTCAGCATCAACTCATTCAAGATGTTGTTATTAATTCGTTATTTCGTGCGTGCGTGCGCTAGTGTTCCTCTGCGTTATATTTTAGTTGTTCCTTTCTCACTGTTAATTTTTAGTGCAGTTAGTTTGGTGGCTTGGCTATCTTTTCAAAATAGTCAAAAAGCCGTGAATGATTTAGCGAATCAATTGCAACAAGAAATTAGTTCCCGTTTGGAACAACATTTAGATACCTATTTGTCAGTTCCAGAACAGATCTCTAAAATGAATCAGGAAGCCATTGAGCTAAATATTTTAGATTTAAACAATTTCCAAGTGACCGGGCAATATTTTTGGCAACAACTCCAAATTTTTCCCCATGTTGGATACATTAGTTTTGGCAGTTCCAACGGAGAATTTATTGGTGCTGGACGCTATCCCGAAGGGTATTATGAAATTAGTGAATTTTCTCCAAAAAGAACGAAAGGAAAAAGTTTAGCTTACAAAACGGATCTTCAAGGAAACCGAATTTACCCTCCCTATGATATCGCTGATCATTATAATTTTAAAGAGGAAGCTTGGTATGCTGATGCGGTTAAAGCAGGTCACGGAATTTGGAGTAAAATTTATGCGTGGGAAGGTTATCCTGAATATATTTCAGTTTCCTATAGTCTTCCCATTTATAACTCAATGAAAAAATTAATCGGGGTGCTAAGTGTTGATCATCAATTGGTGCAAATTAGCGATTTTTTAAGAACTGTAAAAATTAGTGAATCGGGAAAAGTTTTTATTTTAGAACGAAACGGTTTGTTAGTCGCTACATCGACTTCTCAACCCATCCATCGTTTAAGAACCGGAGCAGCAAAGCGGTTTCATGGGAGTAATAGTCCAGATCCGATCATCCGTTCAACCACTCAAAATCTACTGACGCTTTATGGAGATTTAAACAAAATCCAAACTTCAGAAAGCTTAATTTTTTATGAATCAAAAGAACGTCTTTTTATTAAAGTTAAACCTTGGCGGAATAAAGTTGGATTGAATTGGTTGATCGTTGTTGTGGTTCCAGAATCAGATTTTATGGAACAAATTAATCGCCACACAAAAATTACAATTTTACTTTGTATTATTGCTTTAGTTTTATCCACTTTAATGGGTTTAATCACAGCCCATTGGATTTTAATTCCTTTAGTAAAGTTAAAAGAATCTGCGATCGCCTTTTCAAAGGGTAGCTTTAATCAAAACTTACACTTAAATCGTTCCGACGAATTAGGGATTTTAGCGAAAACTTTTAATCAAATGGCGCAACAACTTCTGGACTATTTTAAAACGTTAGAAAAATATAATGAAGAGTTAGAATTAAAGGTACAAGAACGAACCCTAGAACTCAAACAAGCGAAAGAAGTGGCGGAAGTTGCTAACCAAGCAAAAAGTGAATTTTTGGCGCGGATGAGTCATGAACTGCGAACCCCTCTTAATGCTATTTTAGGGTTTAGCCATCTTCTCAATCATCAATTTTCTGTCAATTCTGAACAAAAACAATACTTAGAAATTATTAGTCATAGTGGCGATCATTTACTTTCCTTAATTAATGATATTTTAGATTTATCTAAAATCGAAGCGGGTCAAATGACATTAAACCCCAGCGTCTTTAACCTTAACGAATTACTAGAATTGACGCAAGAAATGCTGAAAGTTAAAGCCAATGCTAAAGGAATTCATTTAATTTTAGATTCTGATCCTAACCTACCTGAATATATAGAAACGGATCAAAAAAAATTACGTCAAGTTATTATTAATTTATTAAGCAATGCGGTTAAATTTACCGATCAAGGTTCAGTGACGCTGCGAGTCACATTAGACCATGATTCTTTGGAAAAACACAGGTTTGAACCTGAATTTTATACTTTCCTAAAGTTTGAAATCGAGGATACGGGAATTGGGATACCTCCTGATCAAATTGAGCAGATTTTTGAACCTTTTATGCAAACGAAAGCGGGTCAAAAAATGATAGAAGGAACGGGATTAGGTCTTTCGATTAGTCGTCAATTTATTAACTTAATGGGAGGTAATATTCAAGTTAAAAGTCAACTGAAAAAAGGAACAACCTTTGATTTTAAGATTTTTGTTAAGGTGAGAAATGATATTATTTTCTCTCCTCCTATTCGACAACAGAGCGATATTATTGGTATTCTATCTCCTTCCCATCCCTATCGAATTTTGATCGTTGATGATCGCTGGGAAAATCGTCAAGTTTTAATTAATTTCTTAGCACCGATTGGATTTGAATTACAAGAGGCTGAAAATGGAAAAGAAGCGATCGCCACTTGGGAGAGTTGGGAACCTCATCTAATTTTAATGGATCTGAATATGCCTGTTTTAAATGGTTATACCGCGATCCAATTAATTCGTTCCCAAACTGATACTGCATCCCCGATTATTATTGCAGTCACAGCCAGCGTTTTTGATGAAGAACGAGAGAAAATTTTAGCTTTGGGTTGCCAAGATTATCTTTCTAAACCGATTCAAAAAAATCTATTATTAGAAACAATAGCACTCCATTCAGGCATACAATATCAGTATGAAGAGGAAGAATTTTATCCGACTGATTCTGAACCCAACACTACAGTTTCTTTACAACGGGAACACTTGATAGGAATTCCACAGGAATTAATTTCCCAGCTACATCTAGCCGCATTACAATTAGATAATGGCTTAATTTTTGAAGCGTTACAACAAATTCCCGATAATTCTGAATTAATTGAAGTTGTGGCTCAATTAATCGATAATTTCCGCTATGATTTGATTATTGAGATCACAGAAGCCCTTTTAACTCGGTAATCTTTCCCAATCTAATCTCGAAGAATCTTGAAAAAAATCCAACTTAAGCTTGACTTCCGTTTAAAATACCCCCAAGGGAATTCGAATCCCTGTCGCCTCCGTGAAAGGGAGGTGTCCTAGGCCTCTAGACGATGGGGGCGCGTTTGTTACTCACCCGGATTTTGATAACTTAGCTTAAGAACCTACCAGAAGCCTATGCTAAGTTAGTGGTTGAGAGTACCCCCAAGGGAATTCGAATCCCTGTCGCCTCCGTGAAAGGGAGGTGTCCTAGGCCTCTAGACGATGGGGGCGCGTTTCTCTCACCTTTATTACCTTAGCTAATTTAGCTCGTCATGTCAACCCCTAGAGGCAGAAATTTTTTGGCTTTTTTTCAAATTAAGCTGAAATCCTGGCTACAGTAGGCTTGTAGGATTTTAACACAGTTAGCGATCGCCCCCAAATGGGCAATTTCATAGCCGTGGGTGTTCTGAGTGGGGAACCCTAGACAAGCCGCCCGTGCCACATGACCAAATTTCATAGCAATGGAGGCGTCACTCCCGAAGCCACTAATCGCCGCCAATTGCACCGCCACCCCTGCGGTTTTCGCCGCCTGTCGCAATTCGGCATTTAACCCCTCATCATAAATGCCATAGCCATCCTGTGATAATAAAACCGGAGTTTCCCCATCTTTAATCGGGTATTCAGGGGCTAGGGGGGAAATTTCCAACGCAATTAAAGCATCTAAGGTTTGGCGTTGGGTAAAATATAGCGCCCCAATCGCCCCCACTTCCTCCTTAGCGGAAGCGACTAAATAAACATCAACGGGGGGTTGTTTCACCGTTTCTGCTAAGGCTAATAAAATCGCAATGGACGCTTTATTATCGAGGGTATAACTGCCAATATAATCTTTAATTCTAATCGGTTTTTTCCGATGTTTTCCAACTACTAATCGGGTTCCAGGGCGAATTCCTGCGGTTTCTAATTCTTCTATTGTACATTTGGTTTCCACCCAGGCTTCTTCCCATTTTAACGCTTGATTTTCCTGATGAACTTTTTGGGGAGATTCATGGGAAATATGGCGAGAACCAAAACTTAAAATACCGGGAATGGTTTGATAATCTCCTAAAATATCAACGACTCCCTCGCCATAAACCCACGGAAAAGAACCGCCTAATTTCCGGACTGAAAGGCGTCCGTTATCTTCAACGGTTTTAACAATCATGCCAATTTCGTCTTTATGTCCGGTAATGGCGATCGCTCGTTCTGGATTTTTGCCTGAAATTTTAGCAATAATATTATCCGCTTGATCTCGCCAAACTTCCACCCCCAGTTGAGCAAATTGTTCTAACAACCGTTGATTAATTTCACATTCTGCACCACTGGGAGAATGTCGGAGAACTAAATCTTCAATAATATTAAATAAAGAATGATAATCCATCTTAATCAACCGAGACGGGTTTTAACCATAGT
>JBMDYE010000456.1:0-3452 GCA_048595135.1 Planktothrix sp.
ACCTCTCCCTGCCCTCTCCACCTCTCCCTGCCCTCTCCACCTCTCCCTGCCCTCTCCTTCTAGGAGAGGGAAAAGGAAGAATGTTTTTATTCGAGAGGGAAAAGGAAGAATGTTTTTATTCGGAAGGGGGAGTAATTAATAATTTTGGTTCTTTAGTAGTAGAAATTCTTCCCCCCTCTCCTTCTAGGAGAGGGGGTTAGGGGGAGAGGTCAGACAAATTCACGGGTAAAATGAAACAGCCCTGGATGGTACAACAAGTTAACGCAGTTTTTTCTAGTTTTCTAGTTCCTCGGTTCTACCTGGGAATAGAAGTAACGGAGGCTCTGCCTCAATTTGACAGCAGGCAGAGCCTGGAGAAAGCATTGCGAGGTAGAACCTCGCAACGAGAAAGACGAGAAAACGATAAATAGGGGTAGATTAGTGATAATCTTGTCCTGAACCATATTTCCAGGCTTCTAACCAACGATGGTAATAATATTGGGGAGAGTCGGGTAATTTTTTCAACAGAGGTTCTAGGCTTTTTGCCAGTGGATATAAAGCGGTATAAAGTCCTAAATTGCTATAATGGATTGTCCAATCGATTAAACTGCCTAACCCCACTTGAGGAATTATTTTAAAAATCAAACCTGGATGAGTTATTGCCGTTTTAGATAAGGTTTGGGTTAAGGCAGAAAACTGAACAACATCTTGCAAAAACGGTTTTAAAATCGGTTCTCCCAGTTCTTCCATCCCTTGAAATACTGTAGCTAAGAGTTCGTTAATTTGTTCAGGGTTAATTTGTTGTTGAACTCCCACACTCATCGATTTTTGAAATAACCAAGTAACTGATAAACTCGGTTGATAGGGTTGTAATAAAGATAAGGCTTTTTGAGTTAAATGATCGGTTTTCAAGGCTTCATCTATAGCATTGGTTAATCGGTCTAAATGGCGTACCATTGCCCCAAACCCCCCAAAACTTAAAGGCGATTGATTCCCGCTACTATCCCCAACGGCAAAGATGCGATTCCAAGGCATTTTAAGGGGGCTATCTTTATAACAAGGAAAGAACCCAAATAATGCTCGTTTAAAGGTTAGTTGGTTGAGTTCAATTTGTTGATACTGAGGTAATAAATTAAAGTAATCATCAAATAAAGATTCTAAACTGAACCGTTGCGGATTAGCATCTAAATAAGTAAATAAATAAGTTGTTCTCCCATCTCTAGCGGGAAAGGCTTCCCAAAAATATTGACATTGCTTTTGTAAGGGGGTAAAGGATGCAAAAATATCCCCTGTTGTATTATGAAAATATCCCGTTGCACAGGTTCCAACCACTAAACAAACTGCATCGGGTTTTTGTCCTTGTCTTGCCTGTCGAACAATAGGGGAAAAATGACCCATTGCATCAATCAGTAAGCGAGTTTTTAAGGTTGATTCCTCCTTATTGTCAACCTTTAATTCTACTCCATCAGGATGAATAATCGCTGAATTATAAGGTGTATTTTCTAACAGTTGACCTCCGGCGTCTAAAAAACGGGTTTTGAAGGTTTCTAATAAATAAACAGGGTCAACGCCAATATTCAGAATATCGTTAACCCAAATATCAGAACCGTTGGGAAAACTGAGGCGTGCGGGGTTATATTCAGTTGCGATCGCTTTTTCTAATTCGGTTTCTGATAATAAATTCAACTTAGTAAAAGCATCTAATTCTTTTCGAGAAATATTCCATTCTTGTTCCCGTCCCCGGAGTTTTCCCCGTTCTAATACAGCGACTCGCCACCCTTTCATCGCTAAGGTTGTCGCGATTAAAATTCCCAATGTCCCGCCACAAATTACAACATCATAATCAACGGTTTCTAACGGTTGGTTATCTGATTTAACGGTATTGGGAATCGGAAGGGTGTTATTTTTTAATTGAGTCCAAAGTTCATCGGCTTTTCGCAGTCCGTTTAGGGGGTTTCCGGGAATTTGGGATAAAATTTGTTCAGTTATAGACATAGAACCAGCCATAATCCATCATTTAATAGGATATAGCAATTTTATAGCGGTGTGTTTCAAAGAGATCTACAAGCCAAAAACCCGGTTTCTCAGAGAAACTGGGTTTTTTAGTCTCTATGTTTATCTATTTAACTTTACTTGCGGCTAACCAAGCATAATTGCGATTTTTTTGATATTGAATAATCCGTTGTTGCGCTTTCGCATAATTAACATCAGAAGAAGAAACCACTTTCATATTTTCAATTGCTTTTTCCCACTGACTCGCTACAAATCCCCATTCATCTTTCGATTTAGCGGTTTGTGCTAGGGTAGCGGCAACATTAGCTTCATTTAATCCTTGTTGAAAATAAGGTTCTGGGGGTTTGGGTGTGGCATTTTTCTGACTATATTCTAAGTTATGTTGGTATTGTTCTATTCGTTCTTGAGCTATCGAGTAATTGCCATTATAATCAGGAACAGATTCCATTAATTCAATCGCCTTTTCCCATTCGGTTGCAACAGCACCCCATTCCTGATGGGTTTTGGCAGATTGTGTTAGTTTAGAAGCGTTGGTTGCTGTTTTAATTGCTTCTTTAAAAGAGTCTGCTTCACTATCTACCTCATCATTATAAAATTGAGATTCTTCATCTGCATTATTATCAAAAAATTGAGATTCTTCTTGATTACTAACTGGCGTTTCGGATGCAACAGAAGTAGGAACGCTTTGTAATTCTGGATTACCCCCAATAATAGCTAATAATGCTACTAATAGAGCGATTAAACTTAACACAATAAATTTTGATAACTTACCTGGATGAAAAAATCTTCTACAGAAATATTCAATTCTATAGATAATTGAGCAAATAATTACCCAAGTTATGATAATAAAGTTTGAGCCCGGTAAGCTACCTGGATTCTTAATATATTCACCTGCTAAACCTCCAAAAAATCCTCCTAAACATCTGTAAAAACTGTTTTGTTCAGATACCTCATTAATAGTCTGACAAGCAGCCTGTCCAAATTGATAAAGAACAAAGATTACAACTAAAAGAGTTATAGTTGAAGAAATAGTAATCAGAAAGATTGCAAATAAGCTTTCCCAAAGACTACTCCATTTAGGCAACCATTTACCAAACAAAACCCAACTCAGGAAGTAATATATATATCCTAAAGCAGTTAAGATCAGAAAACTTATTATTTGAAGTGAAAATATGGTTATTCCAGGTGCTTCACTTAAAGCCAATAGAAAATTACCTGTAGCAAAAAGTCCTATTAAGATTAGAATCGGTGTAGCTATTGGTAATAATAATAGTGATCTGATTAAGGGAATAAAAATGAAGTTATATCTTGTATTATCTGGAAATGGGGATAAGTAATGATTAGAATTTGGAGCTATATGATCGCTTGAACTACTGTCAGGGATTTGAGTAATTACTTTAGGTAATGATTTGAGCTTTCTCCTAGCTATAAGAATTGCTTTCAAATTATCAAAAATAGGA
>JBMDYE010000457.1:0-2507 GCA_048595135.1 Planktothrix sp.
TTCTTCACAGTGACACGTAACGCATTCTTTATCGGAAGAGGACTTGACTACTATGTGTGCCTTGAAGGTTCACTCAAACTAAAAGAGATCTCTTACATCCAAGCAGAAGGATTTGCTGGCGGAGAACTCAAACACGGCACGATTGCTTTAATTGAAGAAGGCACACCGGTCATTGCCCTTGCCACGCAAGAGCATGTGAACCTCAGCATTCGCGGTAACGTCAAAGAAGTCGTTGCACGCGGCGCAAACCCATGTGTCATCTCACTAAAAGGCCTAGAAGACGAAGGCGATCGTTTCGTCCTTCCAGCTGTACACCCAGCACTTGCACCACTTGCATCTGTTGTCCCATTACAGCTAATCGCTTACTACGCAGCCCTTCACCGCGGGTGTGATGTGGATAAACCACGTAACCTTGCGAAGAGTGTGACGGTGGAGTAGGGATTAAATAAAATCGGATTTTTGATACCCCTTTAGATATAATTGTCTAAAGGGGTATTTTTGTGTCAATAGAACTAGCAGTTGAAAGATTGAACTTAAATTGATAGATAATATTTCCATTTTTCTATTCAAAAAAAGAGCGAATTAGTGAACAATTAATTCGCTTGAAAAATATATGAATGCAGTCAGGGCAAGGGTTTGAAAGATAGGGAAGGATAAGCCCACATGCAGTAAGAGGAGATAAAATTATCGGCTTGACGAAGTTTCATATATTTTTCAGTTCACGCAGATAATGATTAAATCATGTCTCCATCATAATAACAGCTGGATAAAACAGTATAAACGTGAAGAAACTATGATTGAAGTTGATATTGAACCTATTCCTATAAAACTATGGAATTGGGGGATAAAAAACAGAGCTGGATTTTTACGGTCTGTTTCTGAAGATATAGTAAAGTTAAATTTAATACCTAAAAAAAGAGCAGTTATTTTCTGAGAGAGGTATCAGGTTAGACGGACTACTATATACTTCGGAAAGTGCCCTAAAATAAAGGTTGGTTGAAAAAGCAAGAATAAGTGGGAGTTGGAAAGTAGACGTTCGTTTCATATGACCCTCGAAATATCAATCATATTTATATTAGAAAAGACAATGGGAAAAGTTTTGAAAGTGCTATTTGCTTGATTGTCAAGATGCTCATAAAAATAAATCTGTAGAATTGGTGTACTTGCACTGACAAACCCGAACGAATTACTGGGAAGGAAATTGGAAAATTAACTATGATTCAAGAGCGTTTGAATAAGCCCCCTTTGACGAATAAATATTTGAGTTCTAAAGTGGAGACGGTGCGAGACTTTCAAAAAAGAAGGGTAAAATGGGCAATTGAAACGAGTGATGAGCCAGAATTATCCTGGTGAAAAGTCGCAAAAAGAGCAGGGATAAGAGACAAGGATTGGAAAGAGTTGGAGAAGTATTGTTGGATGATATTAAATGGGAATTAAAGCTAAAAAATAGCAATTTTTTTGCTATTTTAAGGAAAATAAATTTGAAACCAAATGAAAAAAGGGGGATAATAGTAATGAAATAATTATTTGCAAAATATTTAAAGATTAATCGCTGAGGTGAGATAACTATGTGGGCTGATGACGCTTCGAAAATAGATATGCTGGCTTATAGACCGTATGCCGATTTGATTACTGAAATTGCTGTAAGTGAAAGAATGAATCCATTGACGATTGGTCTATTTGGTAATTGGGGAAGTGGTAAATCGACATTATTGAATTTAATAGAAGAACAAACTACTTCACAATCTGATAAAAAAATCGCAGTGATAAAAGTAAATGCTTGGATGTTTGAAGGTTATGAGGATGCAAAAACTGCGTTAATGGAAGCTATATTACAAGGAATGAAAGAAAATCAATCATTTATTGAAACATCTAAAGCCAGAATTAAGAGCTTACGAGATAGAGTTAATTGGATGGCAGTAGGCAAAACAGTTTTAAAACAAGGAGTTCCATTGGCTATCACTGGATTGACTGGAATTCCACCGATAATAATGCCTAATTCTTCGAGTTTAGATTCTCCAGAAGGAATTCAAAAACAAATTGACCAGGTTACAAAATTTAAAGAAGAATACTTGAAAGCACAGCCAGAAGGAAACGTCATTGAGAATATACGTGGATTTAGAGAAGACTTTAGTTTTTTAATACAAGAGTCCTCTGTGGACAACCTCATCGTTCTAATTGATGATTTAGACAGGTGTAATCCTGACCGTATTATAGATACACTTGAAGCAATAAAGTTATTTCTTTCAGTCCCAAGAACCACATTCATTATTGCAATGGATGAAAATATAATCTCATACTCAATAAAAAGAAAGTATCCTCAATTAAATGACGAAGGAATAAATGTATCATCCGATTACATAGAAAAAATTGTTCAACTGCCAATTAAAATTGCCGAATTAGCAGAGAGTGACGTTAAGAATTATATGTTACTACTTATTGCAGAAATGTTTCTTGAGGAAAACGCATTAAATCAACTCCTTGAAAAATTAAAGGTAAAAGGGGTT
>JBMDYE010000458.1:0-14165 GCA_048595135.1 Planktothrix sp.
ATGAAAACTATAGAAGAATATTACGTAGAAATTTATTCCATACCTGAGTAGAAATTGAAAGTGTAATGGATGGGAAGGGGGGATGATTAATGGAGAGTAGAAATTTATTCCATACCTGAGTAGAAATTGAAAGTCCTAACAGCCAAGGCTTAACCACAACATCAGGCCCTGTAGAAATTTATTCCATACCTGAGTAGAAATTGAAAGAAAAATAGTTCCAGGGGGATTATCAGGAGTAATCGAATGTAGAAATTTATTCCATACCTGAGTAGAAATTGAAAGTAAAGTGATTCCCCAGGTTCCCCAGATCATCGGTCGTAGAAATTTATTCTATACCTAAATAGAAATTGACATGAAAATTATTTTATATAATAAATTTATGAATGTTAGATAAATGTTTATTCACTATTTCTATTAAAACTAAACATAAAATTTTAAAAAAGCGATCGCTCCTTCCCAAACGATCGCTTTTCCAAAATTAACTTAATATTAAATTAAGCAGAACAACCTTCATTCGATAATAACTTTAAGTATTTAGCAGACATCCATCCGAAGGGTTTTGATTGATCGTCGGTAGGTCGTGCTAACCACCATAAATCTCCCCCATTAAAGTAGTCAATCACTTCAACGGTTGCCCCATTTTTAACTTTATAAATAATGTTATTAGTATTGATTGTATCTGGGGAAGACCGAACATTAAGCTGGGAATCATTCGATAAGTGAATCGTAGCGTAATCGGAAATAAAGGGTAAAATTTTAACATGGGGTTTGTAAACGTACCAAACCATGCTTTTATCTTGTCCTGAACCTAAAGAAGCCGTTAATTGTAACTTATAATGATCTTTATCATATTCATCATAAGTTTCTACGATAACGCGAGAACCTAAAGGTAAGTTAATTCGTTGAGATTCGGGTAAGTTAGAAGAAGGAACTGGACGCAATTTTAAAAGAGTTGGGTGAACAACAATTAATCGCATTGTTAGTAATTATCCATTAATCTAGACAGTTACTTCAATTTGGTTATTATCCGTTCAGGACAATTTAAACAATGGACGCAGGGCTTAGAAACCGGGTTTCTCCTGTAGGTTTGGACTAGGAAATCAAGTTTTGTTCAGAAGCCTGGTTTCTTAGAGCGTGGGTTTCCAAGTCCCATGAAACCCATTGGGAACAACACTCGGTAACGCTAACTTACAGACAGGTTCTTCATCCAGATGATCAGCGGCGAAGATCCAAACTTGACTGCTATTTTGATTTCCATCATAAACAACCGTTAACACCCAACCTTGCTGAGGGTTATTTTGATCTGCGGCATAAATGGGTTCAACCGCATAACAATTTTTACCAATATTGGCTTCTGTTAAGGTTTGATTGTTATGATCAAAACGGGCAATGGTTCCTAAGATTTCATCAACGGGATTAACATCTTTTGGGTAAACCGATAAATAAGTATAGTCGGCTTTTTTCCCAACTTCCGACGGCGTAACTGTTGGAAATTCACAATGGCGATCTAATAATTCTTCTTGGCTGAGGATTTTACCCGATTTTGGATTAATCTCAAGTCGCCATAATGTTGATTTTGCTGAGGTTTGGGTTTTTCCGGTGGCAACTTCTTTTAAATATTGATTGGTTTGAAAATCGTTATACCGAGCCAAATCAATAATAATTGTCCCGTATTCCGTGACATAACCATTGCTAAAATGCCACTGAAACCAAGGCTCGGCTTCTAAACGGTGAATTAATTGCAAGGTTTGACGATCAAAAATTAAAATTTGGGTTGCTTCTTCTGGTTTCCAAACTAATGCTTCACTAAAGGATTTTAAGCGAGTTAAGATAGGAAGAAATTCTAACTGAATTGGAGGAATGATAAAAACTAAATATTCACCCGCTAAGACAAAATCATGAATCATTCCAAACTCATCTAAAGGCAGTTGATTTTTTTGTTGGATTTTGCCTGTGCGATCGCTCCGATATAAATGCAATGTAACCTTGCTTCCCAAACTCTGACCAAAATTAAAAATATCTCCCGTATCGGGATCAACTTTAGGATGAGCAGAAAAAGGGGTATTGGCGGTTAACCCGTTTAGATCGTTAGTTCCCCAGGTTTCTAAAGTTTGTAAGTCTAAACTGTAGGGGTGTCCTCCTTCCCATAACGCTAATAATTGATCCGGTAACGCTAAAACGGAAGTATTCGCCGCATTCTTCAAGGGTTTGGTGAAGCGTTCCCAAAGATTACCAGGGGGGTTCATCCCATAACCCGCATAAATCAAGCGGTTTTCCCGTTCTTCCTCTTGAAATTCGGGGGTTTTCACATACCGATAAACCCCCGTCGCTCCTTCGGGAGTAAAATGAACGGCTAAAATCGCACCATCGCCATCAAACCAATGTCCGACCCGTATTCCCCCCCGTTCTAACCGTCCAGGGCCATTGCGATACAGGGAACCTTGCAAGCCAGGAGGAAGTTGTCCCGACAGGATGGGGAGGGGAGTCAGGGGAAATTCCGAAGCCGGAGCCGTAAACAGTTGACTCCAAGGACGTTGTGATACTGTTTGGGTGAGGGTCATTGCATCAAATCGAATAAAATAGCAATTTACAGAAAGCTCAACGGCTAATATCTGATTAATCGTTATTGTAATTTTCGCTCAATTTGCTAAAATCTACAGGGGTTCTAGGGACACGCTCAATTTAAGCTGTCCATCAAGGTTAAAATCAACCAATCTCAGTGGTTTTTCGCTCAGAAATAAGCAATAATAAATCTGAAGCTGAAACCCTACTCAAGATTACGGTTAGGCAACTGATCAAGGGTTCAGTTGAGAATTAAGAAAGACCTGAGCGAGTCGAACCTCGCGCCCAAACTAGGGAGAGCTTTGCCCGAAGTGACGTCTGTGGAGTACCTGACTCTAAATTTGGAGTACGGAGGCGTAACTGCGCGTTTGTAATGGGTACGCAGAAGCAGAAAGTAATCGAATTTTGGTCTTAAAGTTGAGATCAAAATCAAGATTACAAAGCGCTTGTCCTGCTATTTATGTATTGAGACTATCCTTGAACCAATCTATCAATCTGCCAAAAGTAGATATATTTTTAGAAGAATTGGCAGCCATTCAACAAACTGGCTCCAAACGCATTGCCATTTTGGGTTCCCGTCATGTTCCCCTAACCCATCAGAACTTAATTGAAATGATGAGTTATGCCTTAGTTTTAGAGGGAAACCATCTGATTACATCGGGTTCAACTGGAACGAACTCAGCGACTATTCGAGGGGCGATGCGGGCTGATCCGAATTTATTGACGGTGATCTTGCCTCAAAGTATGAAACGTCAACCCAGAGAATCTCGCCAACAATTAGAACAGGTGATTCATCTGGTGGAAAATCCCAAGGGAGACGAGTTATCCTTGGCGGAAGCGAGTTCCCTTTGCAACCAAGAGATTATTTCTCGCTGTCAACAGTTAATTTGCTTTGCATTTCACGATAGCACCACGTTGCTAAATACCTGTGAAGAAGCAGAAAATCAACGTAAAATTGTGACCCTATTCTATTTAGATTAGGAGGCGAAAAATTCATGATTTTAGGATTGCCAACGTCAGCAATTTTATTAGATAGTATTGCAGTGGCGGCGGCGTTAATTTATGCACCGTTTTTAGTCGTTGCTTACGGACGGCTTCAGATTGGTTATGAGGCTTTAGCTCAACCGAGAGCCATATTTGATCAGTTACCCCCATTTGCTCAACGGGCGACTTGGGCGCATCAAAATGCGTTTGAAACGTTTCTGGTGTTTGCAGCAGCCGCTTTAATGGCTTATGTAACCAACCAAACTTCTGAGTTAGCGGGTTGGTGTGCGATCGCGTTTGTAGTAGCGCGTTCATTGTATCCGGTCTTTTATATTTTAAATGTGCCGTTGGGGCGATCGCTGATGTTTGGGGTAGGTTCCCTCAGTACAATCATTTTATTTGCATTAAGTTTACTGAGTGTTAATTCAATCAATTAAGAGATTGAAGGATTGATTAACGGTTAATATTCTGTTCCCTTTGAACGTTAAAAACTCAATTTTAATTGACTATGGCTTCTACTTATTCTTTTGATGTTGTCAGCGATTTTGATCGCCAAGAACTGGTAAACGCAGTGGATCAAACTGTGCGGGAAATTAAAAGTCGTTATGATTTAAAAGATACCAATACCACCCTAGAATTAGGCGAAGATGTGATTACCGTTAATACGGATAGCGAATTTACGTTAGAAGCAATTCATACGATTTTAACGACTAAATCCGCTAAACGAAATTTATCCTTAAAAATCTTTGATTATGGGAAAGTCGAATCCGCAAGCGGAAACCGAGTTAGACAGGAAATTAAACTGAGAAAAGGCTTAACTCAAGAGGTTTCTAAGAAAATCACCAAATTAATTAAAGATGAATTTAAAAAATTACAAGCCTCGATTCAAGGGGATGCAGTGCGGGTTTCAGCAAAATCTAAAGATGATTTACAATTGGTCATTCAACGTTTAAAACAAGAGGATTATCCCTGCGCCTTACAGTTTACCAACTATCGATAATTCGTTTTTTTCCTCACCAGATTAACTAATTTACAATAATCATGATTCGACCTTTCTTGTCTCTGGGAATTTTAACTGTATTGCTCCCCATGAGTTTATCGGTCAATGCCCAAACCTGTACACCATTAGCCGTTGTTAAAGGGGAAGGAACAAGCGTTACCAAAAAAGTATCTGCCCCCAATGTGGGAAATGTTCCCCGAATTCCGGCGGGTTATCGTGGCAACTGGGATACAGATTTTATTGTTCCCAATAATGCCAACTTTACCGAGTATATTGCAACGATTCAATCTTTATCAAATGATGTTGGTACGTTCCAAGTGAAAATGTATCTTAAATATGCAGATGACACGGCGGATCGCGTCTTTGATGGCGGGATTCAACTTGATCCCAATCAGCAACAACAAATTAGTGGAGCGCCACGACCGAATAATCAACCCTATCAAGTTAATGTCAATGTTGGAGGGATTAAAGCATTAGGATATAGTTACACCCTTTCGGTGGCAGGATGTCAATAAAAAGGGGACAAGGGGACAAGGGGAAGCAATTTCTACTCGGTATTTCCTATTCCCAAATCAAGGAAAGATTTAAAATAAATCCAGGTAAAACATCTTCTCCTGATACCGTAGTTGGGTTATCTAAAATTTCTTTTTCTCTTCCCTGACGGTAAATTTCAACTTGGCGATTTTTGGGATTAATTAACCAGCCTAAACGAGATCCATTATCAATATATTCTTGCATTTTGTTTTGGAGTAGTTTTAAAGAATCACTAGGCGATCGCAATTCAATGACAAAATCAGGAGATAAAGGCAAAAATTTCGTTCTTTGTTCTGCGGTTAAAGATTCCCATTTCGCTAACGGTATCCAAGCGGCATCAGGGGCATAATCTGCACCATTAGGGAGGGTAAAGCCACCGGATGAATCAAACGTTATGCCTAATTTACTCTGTCTATTCCATAAATTTAATTCAAAATTAATATCAGAATTTCGTTTACTGGTTTCCCCTCCAGTCGGTGGCATAATAATTAAATCTCCCTTAGCAGTCCGTTCTAATCTTAAATCTCGGTTAGCAACACAAAGTTGATAAAATTGTTCTGAAGTAATCGGAATTGTTTCTGGATTATTTAAAATAAATAAAGTCATAATATTATCCCTAAAATTATAGTAGGGGCGAAGCATACGTTCCGTAGGGGCGAAGCATTCGGGCAGAAATATATGATACAAACCGATAACTTACCTACCGAATGCTTCGCCCGTACTCATTAGTCAAAACGTGCTTCTTCCCTATTGCCTATTGCAAGATTGCCTATTCCCTAATTCTTAATATTTTCCTGCAAAAACCAATTCTGCTGGGCCCGTCATGTAGAGATGTTGGTCTTCAGTTGACCATTCAATTTCTAAACATCCTCCGGGTAGTTCTACCGTTGCAATGCGATCGCAATTTCCCGTTAAAACCCCCGCCACAACCGTCGCACAAGCACCCGTCCCACAAGCCAACGTTGCACCAGCGCCGCGTTCCCAAACCCGCATTTTCACATAATTAGATTGAACCACTTGAATAAATTCGGTATTGGTGCGTTCAGGAAAAACCGAATGATGTTCAAATAAAGGGCCAATTTCCGCCAATGGAATCAATGCCACATCGTCAACAAACGTAATACAGTGGGGGTTTCCCATACTCACACAGGTCACATTCCAAGACTGTCCCGCCACTTCTAAAGGAACATTCACCACTTTGTCATCCGCCGCCGCTAAGGTGGTGGGAATTTCCCTGGCTAACAGTCGGGGAAGTCCCATATCAACTTTAATTTGACCATCGGCTAGTAATTGAGGAGAAATAACCCCAGCTAAGGTATCGATTTTGTAGGTAACGGGTGCTTCCGCTTTTTGATTTTCCAATTCTGCAATAAATTTAGCTAAACAGCGAATCCCATTCCCACACATCTGCGGTTCTGACCCATCGGAGTTAAAAATTCGCATGGTGTAGTCAGTCGTATCGGTACCGGGTAAGGCAAAAATTACCCCATCTGCACCAATACCGAAATTGCGATCGCACATTTTCACCGCCTGTTCTGGGGTAATTAGCGGTTCTGATTGATGGCGATTGTCAATCAAGATAAAATCATTTCCCAAACCGTGATATTTCTTAAACTCGATGGTCATTAGATTCTCCACTGCCAAAAAACAAGAGAGTGATTGGGTTGAAAACCATTCAGGACTCCCTATTGTTTATTATCTCGTACAGAGTGGGAGAAATCGTTAATAATTATCTTTGTTCTCACAGATCTGATTATGTCTGAATTTAATACCGATTTACCCAGTGTCCGGCGCGTCCAAACGTTCACAAAAGATAAAACGCAGGTGGAAATTAAACTTCTGACCAATGATGTCTTGACGGGAACTGTGGCTTGGCAAGATCCGAACTGTATTTGCTTACAAGATCAAAATAGTCAGCAGGTGTTAGTTTGGCGAGGTGCGATCGCTTATATTCGTCCAAAATAAACGGAGAAATCGCTCCCAATCGTTCCCAAACGTGCTACAACAGGTTCAAGCTTTTCGATGAAAATGGTAGATGAATACATTGGGGTTAGACAATCATCCGTCGATTTTGATCATTGAAACCGATGAACTGTTAGCACAACATATTAGTTTGGATTTAGAAGAGGCAGGTTATTATCCAATTGTTGCCACCAATGCGGCAATTGGTTTGCATCGTGCGACTGAATTACAACCTGCCTTAATTGTCATGGATCGAATGTTGGGGGGAGAATCAGGGTTATCTCTGTGTCGTCATCTCAGAGATTTAGGAAACGCGACTCCGTTGTTAATTTTGATGGGTCGTGATAGCTTAGAAGATCGGGTGGCTTGTTTAGAATCCGGCGCCGATGATTATTTTTTAAAGCCGTATCGAACCGAACATTTTTTAGAGCGGGTTCGTTTATATTTACAACCAGAAACCAACAATACTGAGCAATTACGATTTGGAGAATTAGTTTTAGATTTAGCCAGCCGTCGAGCCTTCAGAAATAATCGAACCATTGATTTAACCATGAAGGAGTTTGAGTTACTCAAATATTTAATGGAACATCCTCGACAAGTCTTAACCCGTGAACAAATTTTAGAAAATGTTTGGGGTTATGACTTTTTAGGGGAGTCGAATGTCATTGAAGTTTATATTCGCTATTTACGTTTAAAAATCGAAGATGAAGGCGAAAAACGCTTAATTCAAACAGTTCGAGGTGTGGGATATGTGTTAAGAGATGGATAAAAAAATAGTCATCAGTCACCTGTGTGTAGGGGCGAATAAGGCGAAGCATTCGAGCGAAAATCTCTGAGCAAAACCGATAAGTTACCTGCCGAATGCTTCGCCCCTACTTAATAATTAACAATTACAGCCATTCTATTTAAAAATATTCCCAGTTTTAAACTAGAAAATTGGTTAAGTTCTTAATTCTTAATTCTTAATTCTTAATTCCTTCTATGGTCTTTGAATCACAGTTTCTAAAACACGCCGTTTAGCAATCGGATCAATTCCTAATAAACGAATATAATCTTGGGGATGTTCGGCTAAACAGGTTTCAATTTGGGTGATAATATCCGATTCATGTTGGCTATCACTCGTCCAACAGCTACTCCAAGATCCGGTTTTAAACCGACGTTTATCGGCATATTCTAACCCGATCCGATAGCCACTATTCATCAAACTTTCAATCTGTTCTAAGACCTCAATTCCTAATTTTGTACTAACCACTTTTCCTTCACTAATTAAAGTGGTGCCTGTGGCATCTCCCTGCATCACCGTTGCGCCTTTGCTACTAATACTATGGGGGGGTGTTACGGCATTATAGGGAGAATGAGGAATGGGATTGACGTAATTTTTGCTATTAATTGAATTGGGTTTAGAGGGTTCAGGATTTCCTTGAGGATTAAAAGTTCTAAATTGATTATATTCCTCAACTAATCGCATTTCTTGAATGCGTTTTTGTTCCGTAACCATTAACTGACCCATCTCTAATAAATGGGGTAATTTAAAATTCGGTTTTTGGAAATCGGGAACTTTTTCTGCACTATTCACAACTCGACCTGAAACCCGTTCAATCCCCACTTGATGGATAAAAGTTTTGATTTGTTCATCATAAATGCGCGATCGCAACGCACTAAAAAAGTCAATCGCTTGTTCAGGAAAGGTATCGACTAATTGACTAATTTCTTTGTCCGATAATCCATCTTTTTCAAAGATTCCCTTTAAAATTCCAATCCGATCTTCCCGTCCGGGTTCCCAATAAAACTTCTCCATGCGCCCATCTCGAATTAACGGCGCATAGAGAGTGGAAAAATCATTTCCCGTGACAATAATCGGGATGCGTTGAATGGGGTTTGAATCGTAACTTCCTGGTAACTGAACATTAGTCGGATTATCCGCAATATTCATCAAGGTGGCGTTGACTAATTGCGTATTGACTGTGTACTGAGTTCCGGCATCAAATCGTCCGGCGCCTGCATCTAAATCATTAATAAATAACGCACACATTTGGCCCCGAACTCTCACCTGTTCTGCGGCTTCTCGATAGCGTAAGCGAATTAACCTCGCTGGATCTCCCGCATCAGGACTTTCTAATTCGCCGCCGGATATAACGACAGGTTCAAACCCCATTCTTTCAAAAACTAATTCGCATTGAAAGGTTTTTCCTTCTCCTTTGCGTCCATGAATTCCTAAGATTAAAGGAACTCGTACCCCTGGTAAGTTTAAAAAGTTTTTTGTAATATGTACAGCGAGCTTATCGAGAAATCGAGGCGAAATGTAATAGGACATAGGGGACAACAACAGTCATAAAATTAAGTTCCTATCTTTAAGTTTACATTAAAAGAAACATCGGATTGCTGCAATGTTTTAGTTAGGTGTTTACGCCTTAAAATTTCGTTGATTTCGGTATTTGTTAGGTGTTTTTTGGCGAGTTTCCTGCTGATCTAACCATTCCAGTAACCGTTTAGAAACTTTCAGTTGATTATTGAGGATTTCATCAGCCGCAACAATAGCACCCAATAGGATTAACAAGGAAAAAATCTCCATTAGCCTATCCTCAGCCAGTTGACTAGACCGTACAGTGTGAACTATATCATAGAATAGACCGTACAGTTTAGCATTGTCAAGCTCAACAATACTATCTAACTACATTGTAACACACTTGCCATTAATTAACGACTGAGCCTTTAAAAATCAAGGGTTTGCAGTTTTTTTGAAAATACTACAAACTGTTTTAGGTCAGAGACTCCCCCTCATTCCCTAAAAAGTTATGTCTCAGGAATGAGATGAATTAAACTGATTACATCCGTTCTAGGACAGGAATTCCTAACAGCGATAACCCTAATTTTAATGTTTTTGCGGTTAAATCACACAACAATAAACGGGAGGTACGCTGGGGTTCTTCTGCTTTTAAAACCGGACATTGATCATAGAATTGATTGAATTTTTGGCTTAATTCAAACAAATATTGACATAACCGATTCGGCAATAAATCCTTGGCGACTTCATTTAAAACTTCTTCCAATTGTAATAAATATTTTGCTAAAATTAATTCAGCCTCTTGTTCCAAAACAATTTTAACATCACTGCCTAATTGTTCAAAATCAATTTCTCCCTTCCGACTAATCCCTTGAATTCTGACATAAGCATATAATAAATAAGGAGCAGTATTCCCTTGCAGTGACAACATTTTATCGAAACTAAAAATATAATCACTGGTACGATTTTGGCTCAAATCTGCATATTTAACCGCACCCAGTCCCACAACCTCAGCCACATGGTTAATAAACTCTGAAGTTTCCGTTCTGGTTTCTTCAATTAACCGTTTTTCTAAATCCGTTTTCGCATAATTTACGGCTTCATCGAGTAAATCTCTTAATCGCACTGTTTCCCCAGAACGGGTTTTTAATTTCTTGCCATCTTCCCCTTTAACCACTCCAAAAGGAACATGAATTACTTCAATCGTTTCAGGTATCCAACCTGCGCGTCTGGCCACTTGCCAAACTTGAGCAAAATGATTGGCTTGTCCCGCATCGGTAACATAAATTAACCGTGTTGCTTGCTCTTTTTCAATGCGATGTCTAATGGCGGCTAAATCCGTTGTGGCATAGTTATAACCGCCATCAGTTTTCTGCACAATTAACGGTAAAGGTTCCCCTTCTTTATTCGTAAATCCTTCTAAAAAGACACATTTCGCGCCTTGATTTTCCACTAACAAACCGAGTTTATCGAGTTCAGCAACAACCCCCGCTAACATGGGATTATAAAAGGATTCTCCCCGTTCGGTTAAGCAGATATCTAACTGATCATAAATAATTTGAAATTCCCGCCGCGATTGTTCACATAAAAGTTGCCAAGCTCTTAGGGTATCTTCTGCTCCCGCTTGCAGTTTTACTACTTCTTGACGAGATGCTTCTTTAAAGGTTTCATCTTCATCAAAACGAATTTTTGCTTTGCGGTAAAAGTCTACTAAATCCCCTAAATCTAAAGCATTGGCTGTGGTCAACGCATCAGGATAAACTTCTCTTAAATAGGTAATTAACATCCCAAATTGGGTTCCCCAATCTCCCACATGATTAAGGCGTAAAACATCATGACCTTGAAATTCTAAAATTCGGGCAATGGAATCGCCAATAATCGTTGAACGGAGGTGTCCAACGTGCATTTCTTTGGCAATATTTGGACTGGAAAAATCAACAATAATTCGTTGGGTTGGATTAACTTTTGCAATGCCTAAGCGTTCATCGCCTAACTTATGTTGGAGTTGCGTTTCTAAATAGTCGGTTTTGAGTCTTAAATTAATAAAACCAGGGCCAGCAATTTCGGGGGTTGGGCAAAGATCATCAATCTTTAAATGCTCTATAATTTGGGTAGCGATCGCTCTGGGATTATTTTTTAAGGGTTTCGTTAAAGACATCGCCACATTGCATTGATAATCCCCAAATTTAGGATTAGTTGCTGGAACTAACATCGGGTCAGTATTCGCAAATTCTTCTCCAAACGCGGCAACTAAGGCTTCACTAAATTTAGATTGAAGTAACTGTAAAGTAGATGTCATGGAATTAGGAATTTAATTTTAAGGTTTAATTTAATCCCAGATTAAGAGGGATGAAAGTCTTTGAGCTTAGAAATTAAATGGTCAAAATAGGGAGAAATCAAAGACTGCTGTTCAGGTGACAACCGTTTTAGGCTCATCTGTTTCAACGCTTCTAACCCTGAAACCATCGCCTCTAAGGGAACTTGTAATTCTTGATACAGCAAATTCATATAATACAACCCTTCGGCATCGGTAAACCGTATTTTTCCTGCGGCTATGCCATAAGTAATACATCGCAGGAATTGCCAAAAGTCTCGCCAACAAGCTTTTGCACGTGCTGGGGGGTATAAATCGCCTCCAGGTTCCGTCAAATGGGGATATTGCCTTAACAAAGATTCCCTGGCTTCTGTGACAATTTGTTCCGCTTGATCTCTAAATAACCGCACGATTTCAAGGCGTTCTAAAGCGGCTGTTTTTTGGGGTTCTAACTCCGTTGAAAACGCTTTAAACAAATCGGATAAATCTTGATCGTTTAAATATCGTCCTTCGGATTCAGCCGTTTGAAATCTGTTAAGTGTTTCTTGAGAATAGCGATTTTGCCAATCACTAAATTTAATGATTTTAGCTTTAGGAATTAGGGTTTTTGCGGTTTCAGTAACCATATTCTTCAACTGATATCGCTACCGATAATTATCTCATTAATTTATAATTTTTGCAAGGGCGATCGCGCTTTTAAAATAAGAAATCAAAATCCGATAGGAATGTTCTAAATGTGATCTATAGCAGAGGGTCAATTGAATAATTAAGCCTCTGCTATCCAATTTTAAGTTAAGGCGAATCACTCATCTATGATTTTAATCTCCTGTTTAGATAGGAAAGATCTGATAAATCAAAGAGTTGATAAAACTGAGAGCCAAAGCCCCAATTAACGCGCTCATAATTCCCCATCTTAAGCGGAAACCATTCACCAACCATGCCGCTAAACCAAAGATAATCATATTTAAGACCAGAGTAATTAAGAAACTGGTAAAAACAATCGAAAAGGGAAACGTTAAAGTGGCTAAGACTGGACGAACCAATACATTTAAAATGCCAAAAACAATCGATGAAATTAACGCTTTTTGAAATCCATCAATTTCGACTCCTGTAAACTGATTGAGTTGAGCGATAATATATAAACTAACAGCCGTCACCAACCAAAGGATTAACAAATCCATAATTTTCAAGCCTCCAAGCTCCAAGCTGGCTTGATTTTAATCCGTTCACCTCCTAAAGTTCATCTTTTTAATTATTAATTTCAAAAGTTTTATTATTTCTTAATATTATGTCGTTTTCATCTTACGCATAAATACTTAAGAAGAGGGAGGCACAATAGCGCCTCTGGATCATTAAACATTAAAGCGGAATAACATCACATCTCCTTCCTGGACAATATAGTCTTTTCCTTCACTTCTAACTAACCCTTTTTCTTTCGCCGCATTCATCGAACCCGTCGTGACTAAATCTTGATAAGCAACGGTTTCTGCGCGAATAAAACCCCGTTCAAAATCTGAATGGATGACTCCGGCGGCTTGCGGTGCAGACATTCCCGCTTTAATTGTCCAAGCACGGGTTTCTTTGGGGCCAGTGGTTAAATAGGTGCGTAATCCTAATAATTGATAAGTGGCTTTAATTAAAGATTTTAACCCGCCTTCTTCAACTCCTAAAGATGCCAAAAAGTCCGCCCGTTCTTCGGGAGATAAATCTACTAATTCCGCTTCGACTTGGGCCGAAATAATCACCACTTGAGCATTATCAAGTTTGGCAACTTCACGAACTTTTTCAACTTGTTCGTTTCCGGTTGCTAAATCATCTTCTGACACATTGGTCGCGTAAATCACGGGTTTTTGAGTCACTAACCCTAAGCCTTTTACCGCTTCGATTTCTTCTTCGCTTAACGTTGCTTGGCGGGCAGGTTTTCCTTCATTTAAGAATACCGCAATTTTTTCTAAAGCCACCACTTCAAGCTGGGCTTCTTTACTGGTACGCGCTTGTTTTTTAGCCCGGTCAATGCGTTTTTCAACTTGGGCTAAATCTGATAACGCTAATTCTAAATTAATGATGTCAATATCACGCAGGGGGTCAACAGAACCGGCGACGTGAATAATATCATCATTTTCAAAACAACGCACAACATGAACAATGGCATCTACTTCCCGAATATGGGATAAAAATTGATTTCCTAACCCTTCTCCTTGACTCGCGCCTTTGACTAACCCGGCAATATCAACAAATTCAATTCGGGTCGGGATAATTTGTTCTGAGTTAGAGATTTTTGCTAAAACATTTAAGCGTTCATCGGGAACAGCGACCACCCCAACATTCGGTTCAATGGTACAAAAGGGGAAATTTGCCGCCGTCGCCTTGGCATTGGCAACTAAAGCGTTAAATAATGTAGATTTACCAACATTCGGTAGTCCGACAATTCCGGCTCTCAGCATGGGTTCGATGGTGTGAGGTCAATATAACAACAATACAAGTTTTTTATTTTAAACCTTTATTGGACAGGTTGAACAGTGAAA
>JBMDYE010000459.1:0-19488 GCA_048595135.1 Planktothrix sp.
GGTAATATTAATGAGGCGGTTTCTAAGTTTCAACAAGCCGCCAAACTGGACTCTAACTTGAGTTTAAAGTTAGCTGCCGCGAGTTTATTGAATAGGGGAGAAAAGTTAGCAATAAATGGTAAAATTGATGAAGCGATTTTAGCTTACAACCAAGCTCAAAATTTCGATTCTCAATTAAAAATTTCTGCTGCTTCTTGGAATTCTCTCTGTTGGTGGGGTAGCTTGAATAAGGAAGCTAAGAAAGTGATGTTTGCCTGTGAAGAAGCAGTTAAACTCGCTCCTGCTGATGGATGGATTCTTGATAGTCGAGGGTTAGCTAGAGCATTAACAAATGATTTTAAAGGTGCGATTGAAGATTTTGAAATATATGTAAAATGGACTCGAAATACTGAAAAAAAAGCACAGCGAAAAGCTTGGATAGACGCTCTGAAACAGGGTAAAAATCCATTTACCGATGAAGTATTAGAGAAACTTCCTAACCCATAATCATCAATCAAGTCGTCAATAAACAATATAGCAATATGCGATCGCCTAGCCGCCCAAATCACCACATCGCAACCAGTAAAGCAGTGCCAGCCTCCTCACTAACTTATGATAATTCAAAGTTTTAATGATGGGCAGAGCCCATCCTACAAGGGAAGTTCGATGATAAATTCTGTCCCTTCTCCTTCTTGACTATAACAGTCTATTTTGCCCCCATGACCTTTCACAATCACTTGATAACAAACCGCTAACCCCATTCCGGTTCCTTGACCGACGGGTTTAGTCGTAAAAAAGGGATCAAAAATCCGAGGTTGAACGTCTTCAGGAATGCCGCATCCATTATCCTGAATAGAAATTAAAATTCGATTCAATTTCTGCTCAGTTTTAATGATGATTTTACCCGATTTATCTTGACTTTGAATTGCATCAATCGCATTATTCAACAGATGAAAAAACACTTGATTGATTTGGCTGGCTTGACATTTTAACTTCGGTAACGGTTGATAATTCCGAATCACTTGAATATTCGGGTTGAGTTGATGTTCTAACATCGCTAAACTACTTTCTAAACCTTCTGTTAAATCAACGGATTTTAATTTTGATTCGTTCAGGTGGGAAAAATCTTTTAAGGTACTGACAATTGACCGAATGCGATCGCTCCCCTGCTCAATTGATTTTAATAATTTAGGGAAATCTTCACGAATAAAATCTAATTCTATCTCTTCATTAATTTCTTCAATTTTATCAGAAACATCAAGACTCAATTCGGCACATTTATCCAAAGCATAAATTAAACTTTGCACATAAGACTTGGCGTGAATTGTATTCGCATAAATAAAGTTATTCGGATTATTAATTTCATGGGCAATTCCCGCCACCATTTGCCCTAAACTCGATAACTTTTCGCTTTGAATGAGTTGAATTTGGGTAGCGCGTAATTCTTCTAAAGTAACTTCGAGTTGCTGGGTTTTCAGTTGAGATTGTAAGGCATTTTCTTGCACTTGAGCATAAAGTTCCGCTTGGTTAATAGCGATCGCCATTTGATCCGCGAGTTGCTGTAACCCTTCAATTTCCCAAGTTTTCCAATAGTGGGAAGTTTCACATTGATGAGCAATTAATAACCCCCAAAGTTGAGACGTTTGTGATTGATTTTCAGAAGTGATCTTGTTATCGTCTTGCTCAGAACCCATAATAATAGGAACGACTAAATTTGCCCTAACTTGTAAATTCTCTAAAAACTTCAGATGACAAGGATCTAAATTGTCTTGATAAATATCAGGAATGACTCGAACTCGACCTTGTTCATACAGTTGTCCATGTTTTTCTGGAAAACAATTATCTGTGATTTGTTCCCCGAAAACCGATGGCCAAGGAACAATACAATCTTCAACTTTAATTTCTCCTTTCCAACCCTCTATAAATTGATAAATCACCACTCGGTCAGCATTTAAAACTTGCCTTACCCCCCTAACTGCGGTTTGTAAAATCGTATTCAAATCTAAACTACTTCTAATCTGATTTCCCACTAACCGCAGTAAGGCTTCTTGTTCCGCTTTTTGTTGAATTTCTGTATATAATTGAGCATGATGAATCGCGATCGCCAGTTGAGACGCCACCCCATCTAAGAGTTGAATTTCCCATTTTGTCCATTCCCGTTGGCGATCGCATTGATGCACACCAATAATCCCTTTGAGTGACCCTTGGTAACGCACAGAAACCGCTAAAATCGATTGAATCCCTAATTGTTCAATTAACGCTTTTGTGTCTTCTCCTAACCCTGGAAATTCTCTAAATTTTGTAATCGCCAACGGTCGATCTTGGGAGATTAAAAGCTGTAAATGGAGATTATCTCGCATGGACACTTTCATCCCCAATTGGCTCGGATAGTCTCCGACTTTATATTCCCCTTTTGTAATAAATTCTTCCTGTTGATATTCTTTTTCTAAAATACTAACCCGACTGCACTGAAGAACTTCAGCAAGGAGTTGACAAGCTGAAGTCAGAACTTGATCAATATCGAGTGTACTAATAATTTGTTTGTTAATTTGATTCAGCAGATCATAAAACTGAAACGTCTGCTGTTCAGATTGTTCTTCTTTCCATTTTAACTGGGGTTTCAGATTGTTTAACCCCCCTTTAATACTATCTAATTTAACCAAATCCATAATAAATTCCCTGTTAAAAACTGTTTGTTATATAAAATCTTTAAATCTTTGCTACACATCCGTCTTGTGTAGAGACGTTGTATGCAACGTCTGTACGTGGGGTTTAGGAATCATCTGTAGTATCTATCAATTGAAGATTTCATATAAATTTTTATTCCTAAAGAAAGACGACAAAAAATTTCCAGGGTTAAACGACCTGAATCTTGTTTTAGACCCAATCAAAAAAGCGGATTAACAACTGTATTGTCTCTGGAAAAATGAAAATGACTTTATCATAATTTTCCTCACTCAAATTCAACCTAGCACCCTGCTCTTTCAATGCACCATTGAGAGGAAAAATCCAACTAATTTATTAAGTATTGTAAAATAGTATTACACAAAAATAAAGATTTTATGTAAAGCGAGATGTCTCAATCTCCTGAATGCGATTCTTCCCCTAGCTCCTGTTGGTTCGCGTTAATGCAGGGAAACTCCCGACGCCATTGGGCTAAATTTGCAGGGTCAATGCTGTTACACACTTGGGATGAAGAGAACGCTGAACCCAGCGATTTTACGGAGGAACAGTTTTTAATTGTAGCTTCCGTTGTCCCCGAACAAACTCAACACTGGCACAAAAATCCTCTCGCCAGAGTTTTAACGTTAGCGGATATTCCCCTAACGGGATTGTATCCCACCTTGGGCATTGATCGAGCCTTAGCGGTTCTCGGCGCTGGAACAAGTCTGGGATGGCCGATTTTAGTCATTGATGCGGGAACCGCCCTCACCTTCACAGGGGTTAACCCCCATCAACATCTCGTTGGCGGGGCAATATTACCGGGGTTGGGGTTGCAAGCGTCTTTTTTAGCCACCAAAACCGCCGCCTTACCCCCCATTCAATTTTCCCCCCAACTTCCCCAACGGTGGGCGACCCAAACCCCAGACGCGATCCAGAGTGGGATTATTTACACCCTCTTAGCGGGGGTACAGGATTTTATTCAAGCTTGGTGGCAAGATTATCCAGACAGCAAAATCGCTTTAACCGGAGGCGATCGCAATCTCCTCTACTCCTACCTTAATACCAAACTTCCTGATCTTGGTAGGCATCTTGTGGTTGATCCGCATCTAATCTTTCAGGGGATGGCGGTAATTCATCAGGCACATGAACACTGATAAACTCCCGCAGATATTGCGCCAGCACCTCCGGCATTTGCAACGGTAAATTGCCGCCGCCTCCATCAATCATTTGCAGTTGTGCCATCGGCGCAAGGGATTGATAGGTTTGACTTTGAGCCGTTGCGATCGCCTGATCCTGATTCCCTTGTAAAATTAAGGTGGGTAACTTCAGCCAAGTTAACCGATCATTGAGCATTTCCGCGTGAACTTCCGGCCAACGGCGCTGATATAACAATTTGGTGGCTAGGTTCCATTTCAACATTTCCTGTCGTCCCTTCAACCAATAGCGAATTTTTTTCCCCTGTCCAAACAAAAACCCGAAGGGAGAAATCAGCTTTAAAAATCCGGCCGTTAAAGAGGGACTCGACAGTAACCCCCGTAACCACCCCCAGTGTTGTTTATAGCCATCGCATTCGATGCCTTCCGGGGCGATCACCACTAACCCTTTCACGGCTTCCGGGTATTTCAGGGCGTAACTGGTGGCGATCCAAGCGCCTAACCCGTGACCGACTAAACAAATGTGTTGCAGCTTTAGGGTATTAATATATTCTGCTAAACAATCCACTTCTAAACTCACCGATGGATGAATTTTTGTAGAGGCGATCGACTCGCTACACCCCAACAGATCCGGCGCAAAACAATGATGGTCAAAACTCAAATGCTGCATCAATGGAATCCATTGACTGCTATCATTCCAAGAGCCATGCAGGAAAATAATTGCAGCACCTTGATGACCGACTTCACGCCAGAACATCTGCCCTTGGGAAATTTGGACGCGAGAATGATGGAATGGTTGGTACATCCTTGATTGGGATACGGTGGACAAAATTTAAGCCAGAGTCGTGAGATTGTTTAAATAGTCTTGGAGTTGACGTTGACAATCATGACTAAACTCAGTGGGTAAAGCAGTGGGTTCAAAGGCTTTCACCTCAGTAATTTCCAGGGTGTCTTGGACTTGGAAGTGTCCCTGCACGTCTGCTTCTACAACAACACAGATCGAGTGAATTCTCGGATCGCGATCGGGTGCAGAATAAACCCCCACCAAGCGACGGATTTTAACAAGTTCTAACCCCGTTTCCTCCGCTAATTCCCGTTTAATCGTATGGGGAATATCTTCGCCCCAATCTACCATACCCCCCGGTAAAGCCCATTTGCCATTATCTCGACGTCGAACTAGGACAATTGTGCCATCGGGTAAAATGGGAATAATACTGGTTCCAGGAACAGGGTGACGAAAAATAATTCCTAAAACGGTTTGTCCGTAATGCCAGTAACGTTTAATGGATGTAAAAAACAAGGTGACTAACCTCTCCTCTGATTAAGCCGACTCGGACTTGGAATTTTTAATCCTTCGCACCCCATAGATTACACCGTTTACTGCATTCTCACAGAATAAAAACAGCAATTCAAGCGGTTATTCTTGGGCTTGCTGTAGGATTTCTGCCGCATGAAGTTCCGGTTTCACTTTTCGGTAGATTTTCTCAATTCGCCCTTCTTCATCAATGATAAAGGTATGACGGAAAACCCCCATAAATTCTTTTCCCATAAATTTTTTCAAGCCGTAGCTGCCATACAAGCTGGCAACTTTGCCCCCTTCATCCACTAACAAGGGAAAAGGTAACTGATACTTTTTCATAAACTTTGTATGAGAAGCCGGATCATCGGTGTTCACTCCCAAAACAATCATGTTGTTTCCCTGGTATTGATTGTAGAGATCTCGAAATCCACAGGCTTCCTTCGTACAACCAGGCGTATTATCACGAGGGTAAAAATATAATACCACTTTTTGACCCCGGAACTGGCTTAAGGTGATCAAATTTCCTTCAGCATCGGGTAAGGTAAAGTCTGGAGCGCGATCGCCAGGATTGAGCATGATTTCGGTTGGATCAGTAAATTTACTTACATTTTAAATGATAAGGGAACAGGGAATCGGCAACCGGGAACAGAGGGATCGGAAAAAGTTATCTGAAATCTTTAAAGATCACCCGGTAAAGAGGGGGTGGAACACAAGTCCCGATTTAATTCAAGTTCGATGGTGAAAATTGATCCTTGAGGCTGATGATTCTCGACGGAAATTTTACCGCCATGGGCTTCAATTACCATTTTACAAAAGGCTAATCCTAATCCGGTTTGCGGAACATTTTTCATTAAGGTTCCCACTTCATATTTTTTAAAGATAATTTCCCGCAATTCTTCTTTAACGCCTAACCCAACATCAATGACTTGAAGTTGGACTTTTTGGGAATCTAATATTTCTACTTTTAAAATAATCTCCGTTTCAGGAGGTGAAAATTTAACAGCATTGGATAATAAATTATCTAAAACTCGTCTAAATAAATCGCTATCTACATTAATTAGGGTTGATTGTGGCGGGAAAGAACAAATGAATCGAATATTTTTCTGGCTGGCTATGGCTTCAAAGTCCATTAAAGTAGTACAACAGATTTGTTCAATATCCACTGCCTTTTGATTCAAGGTCATTTTACCCGATTCAAATTTTGCCATTAATAATAAATTATTAATTAATGATCGCAACCGTTGAGTTGTATTGGTAATTTGATCAACTTTTTTCTCTCGTTTTTCAGCCGTTATATTGGGATTTTTTAGTAACTCAGAAGCTAATAGAATGGCAGCAACGGGGTTTTGTAAATCATGAACAATCATATTAGCCATATCTTCTCGCATTTGTATTAATTCTTGTTGTTTAAAAAGTAAGCTTTGCACCTGATCATAGTGGTGTTTAATCCGCAGCATTGATCGCACTCTGGCTCGTAATTCTATACTATTAATCGGTTTACTAATAAAGTCATCTGCACCCGCTTCTAAACAAGCTGCTAAATCTTGTTTAGAAGTTAAAGCCGTTACCATAATAATCGGAATTGATTGCCATTGAGGATTCGCTTTAATGCGCCGAGAAACTTCCATCCCATCGAGTTCTGGCATCATGACATCTAACAAAATCAGATCCGGTTGGATAGCATCTAATCGTTGAAGTGCCTTGACTCCACTACTGGCATAGTTAAGAATATGGTTTTCGCTATCAAGGAAGGTTTCGATGACTTCAAAATTCTTCGGTTCATCATCGACAATTAAAATAGAAGTATGAGAGTCCATCACTAAAATCCTATAAAACTTTAACTCAAAATGTGATGAAGTTCTGATGTTAGTAGTAGATGAGTTTCTTTAAAACTCCTGGCAAGATAGGGGATACTCTATATTTAGTTTATCAGTTCTTGAATCATTCCCAGAAGTTGTTTTAATTTTAAAGGTTTCGCCATGTACTGATTCGCACCCGCTTCTCGGCATTTTTCTTGATCTCCCGGCATGGCTAAGGCGGTCATAGCAATAATTGGAATGTCTTTTAAGGATGAATCTTTGCGAATTGCTCGCATTGCTTCTAAACCATCCATTTCTGGCATCTGAATATCCATCAAAATTAAATCTGGTTGATGTTGTTTTGCCATCTGAATCGCTTCATACCCATGATGAGCGACTAATAGTTTATAATCATAACTCGTTAGATAATCAGATAAGGTATCAATATTCATTTGATTATCTTCCGCTAATAAAATCACAGGAACAGCGGGTTTATAATTAACTTGATTAACAGAATTTAAGGCTACATAATTGGCAACTTTAGGTTGATATAACCCTTCAATCACTTGATAAAATTGTTGCCGATTAATGGGTTTAACAAGATATTCTGTTGCCCCCATTGCTAGTCCCTGTGACCGTTCATCAACCACTGAAGTAATGACCACTGGAATCAAGTTTGTTTCAGGATGACATTTAAGTTGATTTAGAATTTTCCAACCAGAAATTTTCGGCAATTCTAAATCCAGAATAATTAATGCGGGTTGAAGAGCAATCACTTGTTCAAGAACGTTTTCCCCGGATAAATTAACAGTGGGTTGCATTTCCATATCGGTTAAATAACGGGCAAATTGTTCGGCGGTACTCACGGAATCTTCCACAATTAAAACTTGTTTATTTTCGGGTGCAATTGGGCAACTGTAGAAATTTTCAGGAGGATGAGTGTTGAGACTTTTTGATGGGTTAGTATAGGGAAGATGGAGGGTAAAACAACTGCCTTTTCCGACTTTACTCCTGAGGCTAACATGACCTTGATGGTGTTCTACAATTCGCCGCACTAAAGCAAGTCCTAACCCAGTTCCAGCATATTGACGGTTCAGGCGACTATCGAGTTGTACAAAGGGTTGAAATAGTTTACTCATGCCTTCGGGACTAATGCCAATTCCCGTATCAATCACGGAAATATTCAGTGAAAAAGGAGGAGCTTCTTCAGAGTTTAATTGGGTTTGAGGTAGGATTTCTAAGGCCGCTTTTAACGTGACATGACCTCCCTCTGGGGTAAACTTAATGGCATTATTTAAGAGATTAATTAAAACTTGTCGAATTCGGCGCTCATCAACGGTAATTTCATCGGCAAGGTCGGTAGCAATTTCGGTGGTGAGTTGAATCTGTTTTTTAATCGCCTGTTGTCGAACAAAGATTAAACTAGATTCAAATAAATCTCGCAGGGAAACGGTTTTAATTTCTAATTCTAATTTCCCCGATTCGATTTTAGATAAATCTAAAATATCGTTAATGAGTTCGAGTAAATGTTGACCACTGGCTTCGATGGTACTAATGGCTTTTCGTTGTCGTTGATTAATGTCACCAAAAACCTGATCTTGGAGTCCTTCAGACATTCCTAAAATGGCATTCAAAGGAGTTCGCAGTTCATGACTCATATTGGCTAGAAATTCATCTTTTAAACGGGTGGCTCGTTCTAATTCTAAATTGATGAGTTCTAAGCGTTCATTAATATGTTGTAACTGTTTTTCGGCTTGTTTGCGCTCAGTAATATCAATACAAAACCCAATATAACCAATAAATTCTTGATCCGCTGAAAACCGAGGGGTTCCAAAATCCAAAATCCATCGATATTCCCCATCGTAACGTTGTAAACGATATTCAATTTTAAAGGAATGACGGGAGCGGAATGAGGCTAAATAATCTTGTTCACAGGAAGCGACATCATCAGGATGGACTCTCTCAAACCATCGATTTCCTAATTCTTCTTTTAAGCTTCGTCCTGTAAATTCAAACCATTTTTGATTAAAGAAATAACGCCAACTATCGGGTTCTGCCATCCAAATTAAAGCGGGAATATTATTCACAACACTGCGGAAGCGTGCTTCACTTTCCCGCAAGGCGGCTTCTGTTTGTTTGCGATCGCTAATATCTCGACAGACACAAATTAAATCTCCACTCTCTGCCAAGGTTAAAGATACTTCTTCTGCGAAGGTACTACCATCTTTTCTAGTCGCGATCGCTTCTCCCCGCCAAGAGCCTTTTTCAGCTAAAATTGGGAAAATTTCCTGTTCCAATCGTTTAATTTCTGGCTCACTATAAAGATCTTTCCAAGTTTTATCCCTTAAGTCTTTTGGGTCTTCATATCCAAATAATTTTAGGTGAGCTTGATTGAGATAACTATAAGTTTCTCCACTTAAAATTGCAATGCCATCAATTGAAGCTTCAATAACAGCTAATTTTTGTTTCAGGACTTCTTCTACGGTTTTTTGTTCAGTAATATCGGCGAAATAGCCAATAATTTCAGAAGGTTTTCCGGCGTAATTTCTGAGTAACCGTAATCCTTCTCGTACCCAACAATAATTCCCATCTGCTTTTAAAAAACGGTATTCATAGTTTTGGGATTCTTGCTGTAAAACCAAGGATATTTTTGTTAAAACTGCGGTTAAATCCTCTGGATGAATCTGATCAACCCAAAAACTGGGATTGTCTAAAAAAACTTGCGGTTCATAACCCATAAGCGTGTAAATATTTTCACTGATAAAGGTGGTTTTATAATGACCAATAGGTTGACGACTAAAGATAACGGCTGGACTAGAAGCGAGGAGGAATTGTAAGCGATCTTTTAATTGTTCAACTTCCAGTTCGGTTTGTTTGCGTTGGGTAATATTATTATAAATTGCCAAATATTGAAACGGTTGACCCTCTGTATCCAGGAAGGGAATAATGGTTGAATCAACCCAATAATAACTACCATCTTTGGCTTTATTTTTAATTTCTCCTCGCCAAGCTTTCCCCTGAGAAATAGTCTCCCAAAGCTGGGTAAAAAATTCTGGGGGATGATAGTTAGAAGTAACAACTTTATGAGTTTTTCCTAGTAATTCCTGCTGGGAATATTGGGAGATTTCACAGAAGCGTTGATTAACATAAGTGATCACGCCGTGACGATTGGTAATTGATACAATTGCGGCTTGATCTAAAGCTGCTTTAAAATCGGATAATTCTTTTAGGGTTTGATGCAGTTGTTCTTGCGCTTTTTTCTGCTTAGTAATATCGCGAAATACTGACAACACCAGTTTTTGTTCTTCATATTGAATGGTCGTTGCTTGAACTTCTAGGAAAATAATTCTACCCTCTTTGTGAAAGGTGACAAGTTCTCGATTTGGTAAAGATTCACCTTGTAATAAGCGAGAAATCCTAGTTTCAATCGCATTTCTTTCTTCGGGTGGATGCAGTTGAAACACCGTTAAGCGTTGCAATTCTTCTTGAGAATAGCCAAGAATTTCGGTGGCTTTTGGGTTCGCTTCTAGAATATTTCCTATGGCATCAATTAAGAAAATACCATCCTGACTACTCTGCATAATGGTGCGATAGCGAAGTTCACTTTTTCGTAGGGCAATTTCCGCTTGTTTTCGCTCACTAATATCCCGAAAAATCCCTTCTACAGCAACAATCTTTCCCTGCTCGAAAACACCGTTCAAATTGCCTTCAACTAAAATAACCTGACTTTTTTTGGTAATAAATTTTATTTCTACGCTCGAACAGGAAATCCCGTGGATTACGGATTTTAAAACTTGTTGATAATCTTTGTGGTGTTCAGGATGAATGATGTCAAAAATTGATAATTCTTTCAGATCTGTTTCGCTATATCCTAAAATTTTCTGCCAGGAACGGTTAACGAATAAAAATTTTCCTTCAGGAGAAACACTTTGAATTAAATCCGTCGCATTATTTAAAAAATTTCTTAAGCGTGCTTCCCGTTCTTGCAGTTCTAGCGTGCGCTGTTTGACCCGTTCTTCTAGCTCTTGATTAAGCTTTTGCAAAGCGGATTCAGCTTTTTTTCGTTCAAATAATTCTTGTTGTTTTTGGTGGTACAATTCTCCTTGTTTAATCGCAATTGCCAGTTGTTCAGCAATATTATCTAATAAATTTAGTTCGGTTTCTTGCCATTCTCGAAACTGATCACATTGATGTCCAACTAATAATCCCCAAAGTTGATCATTCACAAAAATCGGTACGATTAGAGAAGATTTAATGCTATTTTTTCTTAAAAATTTTAGATAACAGTCCGAATATCCAGCTTCATAAACATTAGAAATCCGTCGTTTTTGGGCTTTGCTATTAAAAATTTTTTTCAGTTCGGCTTCAAAACAATCGTCTTTAAAAGTGAGGGATAAAAGACTTGACCAAGGCGACAAGCGAGATTCAGCAATCACTTGACCACTAGAATCTAAATTGAACTGATAGATGATTAAGCGATCGCACTGAAGAAAGGCACGGATTTCTGTAACGGTGGTTTGTAAAATTTCATCTAAATTTAAACTAAGCCGAATTCGAGCAGTTATTTTACTTAAAATTCGTTCTTGTTCCGCTAATTTTCTTAAGGATTGAGTTCGTTCTTGTACCTGCTGTTCTAGGTTGTGATTGTGATTTTGGATAAATTTTAGTTTTTCTATTTTTAAACTATCAATCTTCTCTTCTAGTTGTTGAATTAACTGATACATTTCCACCGGATTGAGACATTGTAATAAGGTGGTTTGGGTGACAATGCCTAATAATTGTTGATTCGCAGCAGTGACGACAACACGATTCACTCCTTTTTGCTGCATGATGGTGCGTGCGTCCCACAGAGAATCCTCTACACAGACAGAAAAAACAGGACAACTCATCACCGTTCCAACCAAAATCCTGTCAAAATCTAATCCCAATGCTTGGAACTGGACAATATCCCGTTCTGTGACGATCCCAATCGGATAAATGCTGTTTGTTTCGTGGGTTTCCTGGTACTCTTCTACGATAATCACGGAACTAACTTGATGGGTTGCCATTTGCTGCGCGATTTCTAGAATCGAACAAAGGGGAGAGGCAGTAATGAGATTGGAAATCATGACTTCCCCAACTCGCCAGAGTCGTAACAAATCCATGGGGTGCAAAATTTGGCGTAGGGTTCTGTGGGTTAAGAGTCCCAGCACTTGTTGGTGTTCATCAACGATGGGTAGATGGCGAATCTGATAACGTTGAAAGAGTGTGACAATTTGAAAAATATTATTCAGGTCGGACTTCCGTAGGCTGATGACCTCTGGTGTCATGATTTCAGCAATAATCTGATCCTGAAAGGGTAATCCGGTTGCGATGAGGCGCACAACATCTCGTTCTGTTAAAATTCCGACTAATTTTTGTTCTTCAACCACCAACAGACAACTTCCTTGAGCCGTTGTTAATAATAAATTATGGTCTGTTGATTGGTTCTCCATTAAGGGACAACTAGACAAGGTGCTACTCATCAAGTTAATGGCATCAACCACTAACGTTTGTGGCGAAACCATCAAAGGGTTCTGAATAATCGCGTCTTCCCAAAGTTTTTCTTCCCTGACTGGATGAAATAACATAAGTAGTTGTTATGAAAATAACTGAAAAGAAAATTCCCTATTTTGATTTTAATCAGCATTTATAGTGGGGAACAGCTTAACTGGGATCAGGAAACAGAATCGTTAATTTATCTTAACAAAAGTTAATTTTACGCGATTTTAACAAGGCTCGTAAATTCAATAATTTTTGTACAATTTTTATTAACTGCGAAAATAGGTCGTAATCAGTAATCAGTAATTTTTCTAACCGTAGAAGTGACAACGGATGACTCAACGATTTACTGATTACTGATGACTGATTATTGATTTAACCGTTGACGGGCATTTTCTAAAGCAATTTTTACCTGTTCAAAGCCAGTTCCGCCGTAACTATTCCGCGCGGCAACCACTTGACGAGGTGCGATCGCTTCATAAATATCTTCCTCAAATTGAGGATGTAATTCTTGCCATTCTTCTAAGGTTAAATCCTTCAGTAATTTCCCGGCTTCTAAGCAAGTTCTGACCACTTTTCCGACTAAATTATAAGCTTCTCGGAACGGAACCCCGCGGGCGGCTAAATAATCTGCCACATCCGTTGCGTTAGAAAAATCTTCCGCCACCGCTTCCCCTAACCGTTGGGTGCGAAATTCAATACCTTCTGACATCAAAATTGTCATCGATTCTAAACAGCCTTTCACCGTTTTCACCGCATCAAATAACGCTTCTTTATCTTCTTGCAAGTCTTTATTATAGGCTAAAGGTAATGCTTTCATCATTACTAATAACCCTTGTAAATGCCCAAACACTCGCCCCGTTTTTCCCCGGACTAATTCAGGAATATCTGGGTTTTTCTTCTGAGGCATAATACTCGAACCCGTCGAACAGCTATCGGTTAAGGTAACAAAGCTAAATTCCTGAGAAGCCCATAAAATAATCTCTTCTGCGAGTCGGCTTAAATGTACCATGATTAAACTCGCGGCGGCTGTAAATTCAATCGCCCAATCGCGATCGCTCACCCCATCTAAACTATTGGCATAAACGGTACTAAAACCCAATAATTCTGCACTATAATGGCGATCAATGGGGAATGTGGTTCCCGCTAAAGCTCCACTTCCCAACGGACAAATATCAACCCGTTTATAAACATCTCCTAAGCGTTCCCAGTCTCGATTTGTCATTTCCACATAGGCTAATAAATGATGGGCTAAACTCAGGGGTTGCGCCCGTTGCAGATGGGTGTAACCGGGAATAAAGGTTTCCACATTAGTTTCCGCTAAGTCTAATAAAACCTTTTGAAATTCAACTAATTGCTGACGAATTTGTTGGATTTGATCCCGTAAATATAAACGAGTATCCGTTCCCACTTGGTCATTGCGAGATCGAGCCGTATGGAGTTTTTTCCCCACATCCCCCACTAATTCCGTTAAGCGACGTTCAACGGCAAAATGCACATCCTCTGCATCCACCCCCGGATTAAATTTTCCATCCCGATGTTCTTGGCGAATTTGTTCTAAACCAGAAACTAATTGTTCCGCTTCTTCTAGGGTAATAATCCCGGTTTTCCCTAACATTTTGGCATGGGCAACTGATCCGGTCAAATCATATTCAATCAGTTCAATATCAAAACCAATACTGGCGTTAAATTCTGCAACCGTTGGATGCAGGGACTTTTCAAACCGTTGGCTCCAAGTTTTTGAGTTTGTCGTCGTCATAATTCGCTCGTTGTTTGCACTTCACTATTAACAGTCAACACTACACAGTCAAGCGTCTCCTGTGAAGTTCAAAAAGTTCATGATGAACAAAGTTCTTTAGTCACGCCTGCGTAGGGGCGTTGGCGGAGCCTGCCGTTAGGCGAAGCATACGTTCGACAATTTATCGGTTTTTCTCAGAAATTTCTGCCCGAATGCTTCGCCCGTACAGTCATTAGTCATTAGTCACCAATGAAGAGGGAGGGGGGACAAGGGGACAAAGGGACAATGATAAAATGCTTTTCTGATCACTGGTGACTGATCACTGGTGACTGGTGACTGTAAAGTCCCCTTGTCTAACCATTAAGGCAACAGACTCTTCAGCCCCCACCCCACAACCAAACCCACGAAAAATGCAGCGAGTTGACCGGTTCGGACGATGTTGTTCCAGTGTTTTTGAAAATCGCCCAGCAAATCCACATTGACTTGTTGGGCGAGAACCGTGACTGGAGAGAAAGCCAAGTCTAAATGGTGATAGAGATTCAGCCCATCAAGATAATTAAAAACATGGAGGAGCATCATTGTTGTTATCTCCGGTTGAAGATTGAACCTGTAATACAACTAAGGTCATATCATCCCCGTTGCGGTTTCCTGACCCGATAAATTGTTGGACTTGGGCAAATAAATAGTCCAGAATCGCTTGGGGATTTTTACAATTTTGGCACGCCCATTGAAAGGCTTTACTCAGGTTTTCTTCATCAAAGCGATCGCCGCGTTGGTTCATCGCATCGGTAAACCCATCCGTATAATAAATAATTGTATCTCCAGGGTACAGTTGTACTTGAGCTTCATAATAACGGCTTTCCGCATCTAAACCAATCAACATTCCCAAAGTATCCAACCGTTGAATACTATTCGTTGACACCTGCCATAACAACGGGGGATGATGAGCGGCGTTGCTATAGGACAACATCCGAGTTACTGGATCATACTCAGAATAAAATAAGGTCACGAAGCGACTGGAATTTTCCAAATCCGCATACATGACTTGATTAAGATGTTGCAAAATTTGCGCTGGGGAATGGCGGTTTAACACTTCCGCCCGTAACATTCCGCGCGTCATGGTCATAATTAAACCCGCCGGAACCCCTTTACCCATCACATCGCCAATCACAATGCTCCAAGGTTCCAGATGGTTCGTAGAGGAGTTTTGATGATCTTGTTTGTCAAAATTTGTGGGAATAAAATCATAATAATCTCCCCCGACTCGATTCGCCGTTTGGCATTGGGCTGAAATTTCCAACCCAGGAATGGTGGGACATTTCCGAGGTAACAGTCGCAACTGAATTTCGGCGCCAATTTCTAATTCTCGGTCTAAGCGTTCTTTTTCCCGCAGTGATACAGCCAGTTCATCATTAGCAATAGCAACGGCCGTTTGGTCAGCCACTAACCGGATTAATTTTTGTCGGGTCGGAGTCCAAACGTAGTTCGGATCATGACTAAACACATACAACCGTCCCCGTTCTGCATTATTAACCAGAATCGGGGTTCCGAACAGTTGTACATCCGGCCCCAGGTAGTTACTGACCTGATAATCTAAACTGGCTGTGTATTGATGTAACGCCTCTTCTGAGAGGGCTTCAACACTAACACTGGGAGTCAAGGTCATTTGACGAGTTACGGTTTCGATCGCTTGGCGAATATCTTGGCATTGTCGCCCTTCCTGACAATGCAACCGTTGAAAGCGTACCTGTCCATTCGGTTTAAACAACACTAATGCACCCCCATCGGCATCGGTAACGCGACTGGCCACCAGGGGGGTCAATTCTAAAAATTGATTGAGGTTGTTGAAGCTCCGCAGGGCGTACCCCAACGAACTTAACAACTCGTTCACGTTTTGCTGTTCTCGATGCAAGCGGGCTACCAGTTCCTTCAGGGTGAAGACTGGCGTTTTATCGGGTGTTGCAGACCCCGTAATCGAGTCAGCAGATTGATCAGAGTGTCGTCGTAGGGGCACGGCTGTCATGTCTAGTTCTGGTTGGTGTGAGTTTAGAGGATAACAAATTAATCAATTGATTTTAAATTTTAGACAGGTGTTTCTTAATTGACCCCATCATTAAGATAGGGGAACTCAAGATTTTAGATGAACGATTTTAAATCTTTTCCGACTTTAAGAGGCGGAGTATAAACCGAAAAATGGGTTCGTAAATTCCCGACCTCCCCGTGAAAATTGTCAACTTTCCCTCAGTTTAATGGGGGATTTTACCATTCTCTAAGGGAATTGACGATTTATTCTATCTGATCAAGAACAAATATACTCAATAACAGTGCTATCGCAATTTGAATCTTGACAATTCCTTTAGACGCTCCCTGTTGTCTTCAATTTAAGCAGTTAACTGTCCTTCGGGCGAAGCCGAAAGCACAAAGGCAGGTTGTTTTTTGAAAAACTGGGTTTCTAATCCCCCAACTGTACCTTACCTGCCTCAAAATTGCTACTTAATCATAGAAGTTAGAAGTCATCCCGTTAGGAATCACAAGCCATACTCATCTTTCTTCCTCCTGTCCTGACCTACCCTTCCAGTGCGATACAACAGATAGGATTATTGCCAGAAAAATCCCATCGCGATCGCACAATCCTATCATTAGTCGTGCTAAGTACCAGTTATTAAACGATGTTCAACTCACTCCCACTTTAACCACTGAGCAGAGCTTCGATAAACTCATAGCTTGAAAACGGACGCAAATCTTCAATACTTTCCCCAACCCCGATAAATCGAATCGGTAAGCCGAGTTCTTGAACAATTGCTAAAGCCACACCACCTTTAGCAGTTCCGTCGAGTTTTGTCAAGACCACCCCACTTAATTGAGCGACTTCAGCAAACACTTGTGCTTGTCGTAACCCGTTTTGACCCAGGGTAGAATCTAAAACTAATAAAGATTGAATTTTAGCATCGGGTGCGCGTTTATCAATCACACGGCGAATTTTGCTGAGTTCCTCCATTAAATTCTTTTTATTTTGCAGACGTCCGGCGGTATCAATAATTAACAATTCCGTATTTCGAGACCGAGCCGCTTCAATGGCATCATAAACGACGGCAGCCGGATCGGTATTTTTACCCGGGTTGGCAATCACTTCAACGCTGCTGCGTTCTCCCCAAACCTTAACTTGTTCAACGGCGGCGGCGCGGAAGGTATCCCCAGCCGCTATTAAACAGCGATAATCGGATTTTTGGGCCAGATTAGCTATTTTTCCGATCGTTGTGGTTTTTCCAGCCCCATTCACCCCAGTCACTAACCAAATATTGAGAATATCTTTTTCGGGCGCAAAGGTAATGGGATAACCATTAGAAAAGGGTTCTTCTAAAATCTCTCGTAAAATTTGTTTGAGGTAAGCGATCGCTTGTTCAGGAGGTAAGGCTTCTTGACGCAATTTATCTTGTAAAGCAGAAATAACGCGATCGGTGGCTTCCACCCCAACATCGGCTTGTAATAACATCGACTCAATTTCATCAACAGCCTGTTGGTTTAAGGGCCCCTGACCGACAATGGCTTTCAGTTGATTCAGTAAACTGCGTCGAGTCCGTCCTAACGCTTTCCAAAGCTTCTGTAACCAGGTAATTTCCTCGACCGCCACATCATCAGGACGGCGACCTTGATCCGCTAATACCTGCGCCGACCACATGAACATCTCGTCAAAGATGACGTCTGTTCCTGGGGAAGTCGCGGCTACTGCGGGTTCCGGTTCTTCTTCCACAATGGCGGTTTCTTTTAACCGTTCGATCCGTTCTTGGCGCTCAGTCGCAGCTTTTGCCCAGAAAGGAAGGGGTTCTGCGGGTTCTGTAACAGGTTCCGGTGCTTCTGCTGTTGTTTCGGTCGGTTCTGGTTCTGCAATAACGGGTTCCGGTGTTGTGGGTTCCGGTTCGACGGTAACAGCTTCAGCCACTTCAACGGGTTCTTCTATTGCTTCCGGTTCAGAGACAATAGGTTCAACGGGGGTTTCCGTTTCTTCTGCAACAGGTTCAACTAAATCCGGTTCTGGGATATCCGTTGAGGGTTCTACAGTTTCCTCAACCTCCGGCGTTTCCGTTGGGGTTTCCGCTTCTGGTTGTTGTTGCTTTTGAATATTTTTATAAGCCGCTTTTGCCCACTCTAAATAAGCTTCAGAAACCTGGGGTTGAGCGTCTGGACTGGCTTGAGCGGGTTCTGAGTCTATTTTTTCCGGCTGAGATGGTTCAGGTTGAACATCCGGTTTCTGCTCCTGAGCTTGACCACCTTTTTCATTAAACTGACGACGAAACCAATTAAAAACCATAGAGAAGAATTAAGAATTAAGAATTAAGAATTAAGGCAATCGGGAATAGGAAATAGGTAATAGGCACTCTGGCAATGGGCATTCTTGTAATAGAAATCTTCCCCTGCTCCTTCCCCTCCCCCTGCTCCCCCCGCCTCCCCTGCTCAAAGGCGCTTCATTATTCGGGTACTGTTGCTTTGAGTTTATCAACAACTCGGCGTAAAACACCGTTGATGAAGCGATAACTGTCTTCTTCGCTGTAGCGTTTTGCTAATTCAATTGCTTCATTAATTGCTACTTGCTCTTTTAATTGGAGATACAGCAATTCAGCAACTGCAATTCTTAAAATATCTCGGTCAATTCGAGCCAGTCGATTTAACTGCCAATCAACCATGACTTCTGTTAATAAATTATCAATGTCGGCTTTATGTTGATTGACTGTTGTTAATATTTCTAAGGCATAATCGCGAACTTCTTGTTGATTGGCTAGTTGTACTAATTCCGGTAATTCTACGGCTGTACTCAGGCGATTAATTGCCGTTTGTACCAGTTCAATAGCTTCATGAACCATTGAGCGAGCGCTTTGTATATCATTGGCTCTAATTTGACTTCCCAAAAGGCGATCGCTACTCCGTTGTAATTCGGATACGGCTGTTTCTAAAGATTCTTGTCCTTCTGCGGTTAAGGTACGAACTGCTGCAATCAGGACATCCTGGAGTTGTTGAGTTTCGAGTCGCTCTGAAGTCGCCGGAAGTTGGCTAAGACCGAGTAAGGCGAGTTCACGAGCAGTGCGACGAGCTTGCATAGGTTTAAAAATTTAAAACTTCAAATAACGGGTGAGGTATTGACTATAAAGCCGCCTACCTTCTAATTCTTAATTCTTAATTCTTAATTCTTAATTCTTAATTCTTAATTCTCCCCAATTCCGACTCCTTCATTATCCACTGGAATAGGTTGAAGTCTATTCTCGTTGGGGAGAAGGGGTTCTAATTTTTTAGTGCTGGGTTTGTTGCTAGTGGATTTAATCAAAGTAGAACTTGAGCTAA